>JAQWCB010000071.1 GCA_028707375.1 Bacilli bacterium
CGTGTGCTCTTCCGATCTGCCGATGAAAAGGAAGAACAAATGAATATTGCCTTAGGTGCTATCCGATTGAAGTATGGAAAAATGCTCGGTTTGATGGATCCTGATGTTTTCGCCCCATGTTTTGTTATTGATTGGCCGATATTTGACCGTGAGAATGGAGAGATTGTTTCGCTTTCTAATCCCTTTACTCGTCCGCGCGATGAAGATTTGAAATACTTGGATACTGATCCTACCAAGGTCCTTTCATATGCCTACGATACGGTGATTAACGGCTTGGAAATTTCTTCTGGCTCACTGCGAATATATGACGGAAAGCTCCAGCAAAAAATATTTGAATTGCTGGGATTGAGCAAAGAGGAAATTACGAAGCGCTTTGGCTTCTTTGTTGATGCTTTCAACTATGGAACTCCGCCTCACGGTGGCTTTGCTCTCGGTGTTGAGCGCTTAGCGATGCTGTTGGCAAAAACTGACAATGTTCGCGATGTAGTGGCCTTTCCTAAAAATCTTTCAGCAGTTGACACTATGTGCGATGCTCCTTCAAGTGTTCCAAAGGAAAATTTAGATATTCTTGGCATTGCGATTAAGGAGAATCAGGGATGAGTATTGAATTTGGATCGTTAAATCTAAATGAAAAATTAGTTTCATATTTGCGTCAAGCCAAATATAAGAGCCTTTCGCCAGTTCAGGAAAAGACGATTCCACTCTTATTGAAAAATAAATCGGTTGTTGTTAAAGCCCCGACTGGATCGGGAAAGACATTGAGTTATCTTGTGCCTATCCTGAATAATCTTTCGGAGGATTTAGCGCAGACAACAGGAATAATTATTGTACCTACATCGGTTTTAGCAAATCAATTGCGCGATGTTTTGCTTCCTTTTATTAAGGGATATCAAAATTTTTCCTTGATGGTTATAGCAGAGGGGAAGGAAATAAAGGATATTGTTCGAGCCAATATTATTATTGCTACTCCTGATCAATTTTTATTTAATTTATCTCATTTGAATTTAAGATTTAATAAATATTTGATAATTGACGAGGGAGATATGATTCTCTTTGGTGGATTTGAGTCACAGTTGAACGAAATTCTAGGCTTGGATATTCCTGGAGTTAAAGCGCTGTTTACCGCGTCCATTGATGAACATTTGAACACGTTAGTTCGGAAGTATATCGGGGCTGAAACTCTCGTTGATGTTTCAGAAAAATCTATTACTTCAAAGAATGTTAAGCACTGCCTCGTCGATATTCGTCACGTGGACAAAGCTGTTGCCATCGAAAATTTTATAAAAGCTATTAAGCCTTATAAAACTATAGTCTTTGCTTCGAAGACGGCTGATTTACTCTTGATAGATCAAAAACTCAGCGCGGATGGCATAAAGCATCTAATGGTCTATGGCGGAATGAGTAAACGTGAGCAAAAACAAGCTACGAGACTCTTTAACGATGATAAATGTGATCTAATGATTGCGACGGATATTATTGCTCGCGGAATTGATATAGACAATGTCACAGACATTGTTTCGTTGGATCTTCCTTACGATTTATCTTATTATTTCCATCGGGCCGGACGTTCGGGACGCTTTGATAAAAAGGGTACTAGTTATGTATTCTACAATAATGATGACACCTCGAAGGCCAAAGAATTGGTAAAGCGCGGTGTTGAATTTACATTTTATTCGCTCCAGGGATCTAGATTAGTTAAGGAAAGAGATTTGAATCAGATCAAGGTTAAACGCAAATTAAATAACGTTTTGCTTGAGGAAGAGATACGCAAGAATATTTCGCACTTGAGAACGAAGAAGGTTAAGCCTTGTTACAAGAAAAAAATCCGACAGGAAATCGCTCGGACCAAAAAGCGTCACAAGCAGAGAATTATCAAATCAAATATCTATAAGAGAAATCACAAAGAAGGAACGGAATTCACTTATATTTCTAAATTGCCTAAGAATAAAGATAGATAGAAAAAAATCCAAGTTTCACGCTTGGATTTTTTTATTGAAATTAGAATTTATCAATCGCATCAAATAAGTATTTTATTGCTTCCTCTTCTGGCATAACCTTAACAGGTTTTCCCTTTTTAAAAATCATGAAAGCATCCTTAGCACCTGCAAGACCAATATCAGCATCCTTAGCTTCGCCCGGACCATTTACTGGGCAACCCATAACTGCGACCTTGATATCCTTGTCAATATTTTCTAAATGCTTGGCTACCTTATTATAAACTTCGATGAGATTTACTTGCGTTCTTCCACATGTGGGACACGAAATCAAGACTGGAACATTCTTACGCAATCCCATTGCTTTTAGCAATTGCTTACATGCAATTACTTCGTGAGACGGATCTTCAGTCAATGAGATGCGAATAGTATTGCCTATGCCCTCTTTCAAGAGAGGAACCAGGGCTACCGCTGTACGCAAAGCTCCAACATAACCGCCCCCAGTCTCCGTAACTCCAAGATGCAAGGGATATATGTATCTTCGATCGGCCTCTTTATATGCGGCATAGCACATATTAGGATCAGACGATTTTAAGGAGAGAACCAAATCGTGGAAACCTTCGGCCTCAAAAACTTTTATTGAATCATCCAATGGTTTAAGATAGGATTCTAAAGAATCGTGGCGGTGATCAAAACTTTGACCCAAGGAACCAGAATTGACGCCGATGCGAATTGGGACCTTATAAAATTTAGCAACATCGATGATTTTGCGCAGATTATCAAAACCACCAATATTACCAGGATTGATTCTTATTTTTTTTGCTCCATTTTCCATTGCCATAATAGCATATTCATAATTAAAATGAATATCAGCTATCAGCGGTGTATCAGTGCGACTAGATAACTCTTTGAAGGCCAGCGCATCTTCCTTGTCGAGAACAGATAATCTTAATAGATCATTGCCTAATTCTCTCAAGTGTTTATCCATCTTTAAAATATCATCAACTCGGCTTGTCTTTACATTGGCCATGGTTTGAATGAGTATTGGATTGTCTCCGCCCATTAGTTTATTTCCAATGTGCACCACTCTTGTCTTATTTCGCATAATAATTACATACCTCGTTTCTATACTAATACTTATGTCATTAGATTGCTACCATCTCACTTTTAAATTATGAATCTAAAAACGATAGTTAAAAACTAAATGTAACATAAATTTGTTATCAAAAGGTGGATGAGAGCATCCAATAGTATTAGATAAGTATAAATATAGTATATTATTAGTAATAATGAACGCTGTGACTATTTTGCTGGCAAAAAACGATAAATCATCAACTTATTTATTTTAAAAAGGTAGCAATATTTATAATCATTTGATATACTTTTTAATGTACTGAACGAGGAGGATTTTATTATGGCAGAACCTAGACAAGAAATCACATTAAAATGTACTGAATGTGGCAGTGAAAATTATATTTCAACTAAAAACAAAAAGGCGCATCCGGAACGCTTTGAAATCAATAAATTTTGTCCCAAATGCAATAAGAAAACATTGCATAAAGAAAAGAGATAAATTTGATAAAACTTGCTCAGACGCAAGTTTTTTTAAAGATAATGCACATTTACAAGGAGGATTATTATGGCAAACATTATTATTAGTAACGATCTTGGTCCAGGCAAGATTTTTACACTCGATGGCAATCTATATACTGTTTTGGAGCAACACTGCAATAAGACAGCTATGCGCAAGATGATTGTTAAGGCAAAGGTAAAGGATTTGCGAACAGGAACAATTACTGAAATGTCTTTTAATGGAGGAGACAAAGTTACCTTAGCCTATTTGGACAAAGAGAAAAAATCGTTTTTATATGACGATGGTACTTTTTGTGTTTTCATGGACAACGATACTTATGAACAGGTCAGTATTCCCAAGGAGAGATTGACGTGGGAATTGAATTTTTTGACCGATAATCTTGAAGTGATGATCACTTCGTATACCAACGACGATGGTTCAAAAGAGATAATGGGAGTTGAATTGCCAGTGAAGGTTGCTCTCAAAGTTGTTCACACGGATAACGCGGTCAAGGGCGACACAATTAATAAAGCTATGAAGGATGCAACATTGGAGACAGGATATGTTGTTAAAGTTCCAATGTTCATCAAAAATGATGAGATAATCAATGTGAGAACCGATACGGGAGAGTACGATTCTCGCGCTAACTAAACTATATCATCTAGATAAAAGAGCCACCAAGGCTCTTTTATCTTTGTTGAAATATATCGTTTTTTAAGATATATTTATTTATATTAAAAGAAGGAGAATATATATGGGATATTATATAATGTGGGCTATCATTGGCCTGGTTATTGGTCTTGTTGGCGGTTATTTTGGAGCACGTTGGCTCTTTAAACGCGAACTGAAGAAAAATCCACCGGTCAATGAAAAAATGATTCGTGCCATGTTCTTATCAATGGGAAGAAAACCATCGGAAGCACAAATCAAGGCGACGATGAAGGCCATGAATAACGCTAAATAAATTAAAAAAGACTGACTAAAAGATTGACTAAATATGTTAGATATTAACTGAGGTCAATCTTTTTTAGTCCCTTTTTTGTAGTGTGTTTCTGGCTCAGTCTTGTTGATAATTCGTTTAATATTTGTGCGATGCATAAATATGATAAAAACAGCATAGACAAACATATAAATACTATAAACATATGAACTGTCGAATTTATAACCCTGACCGAAGAGAAAAGACCATTCAAATACCTGAGGATAAAAGACAACAAAGAGGGAATAAATAAAACCAAATATAACGATAAATATCGATCCGATGCTAACTCGTTTAGTCAAGAAAAAAACCAAAAGAAAAACAGGTAGACCGACAATAAGTAACATGGGATTGGTAGCAGTAACAAAGCCAACGTAGCAACTTACGGCTTTACCGCCTTTAAATCCGTGATACAAAGGGAAGGTGTGCCCGAGTGCAGCCCCGAATCCGGCAGTATAATAGATGAAAGAAACGGGAATGTCTGCTGGAATCAAACTGGCGATGGGAGTGAATCGGCAAAGAGCAAACCATATCCATATTGGAATGATGCATTTAAGAGCATCAAGAAAAATAACTAAATATGCGCCCTTTTTTCCAGTGGCACGTCCAACATTTGTCCCTCCGGCGTTTCCGCTTCCCACTTCATA
>JAQWCB010000072.1 GCA_028707375.1 Bacilli bacterium
TAAAAAAATATAAAGAAGTTTTTTTGCTCTACCCTCAAAGTGGAAATTCTAGAAAATATGTTATTCCGTTTGTTCCCAAAACAATAAATGCAAATTTATCAGCATTCACTATTGAAGATTATCTTTACGCGTCCCCAAACACTCTTTACAGATTTAAACAAATAAATTAACTGGACTTCTGTTTTTCGGGACTTTATTGAGTTCTCAGGACAAGTTTGTTGTAATACACTATTTTCTATTAAAATGCCTATTTATCTATCTTAATTCTTTTTGAAAATACTGACAAATAAATCAAAAAGGTAATAAGTACTGAAATCAATATTTGGGACAGCATCGCCAAAAAATTAAAATTAAACATATTAAGCGAAGTATTTATACCAGTTAGTATTAATGGACTCAAATATAATTTGCCAACGACATTTCCAATAATTACGCCAATCACTTCTCCCAAGAACAAAATACAACCAAAGATGGCAAGGTATATTTTAAATATTTGCTTTTTTAGTAGTCCATCATTTCTTAGTACTTTAAAATAATTTGATTTTTCCCCAATAAGACTATTGATAAAACCATGGTCAAAGAAAAGATATATTATGAATAAAATAAATGTGATTACTGCAAACATTGTAGTATAAAAATTTCTTTGGTAAATTAGCGAAAGATATGATTCAGTACTGACATTGCCAAAATAGTAAAAGTTAAGTGACGTGTTGAATAATTTATTCTGAGAAATCGTGTCCTTTTGTAATACTATGCCAGACCGGATGGAGGTAAGATAAGAGTTATATAATATATTGGAATTTATGTCTTGAAAAATATTATTATTTAACTCAAGGGCGTATCCTTGGATTAGCGATGGATTTATTGATGTATCATCTTCCACTTCTTTGTATCCTACTATTTCATAATCAGAAATATATTCATTTAATTCGAAACTCTGATAATTATTGCTTGGATTTACAACTTCAAAGGTTTTATTCAATAAAGTGGTCTCAAAGAAATCATTATAATCTTTTTTAGCCACTATTTTATCTTTAGGTATCAACAAGTTAAACTGATTTTTCTTCACGGGTGCAATATAATGAGAATCATCAATGACATTTATATAAGGTTCATCCGTTGTTCGGAAAAAAGAATATATATTTGAATCTAGTAAATTGGTCAAATTATCAAAAGTGCACGAATTAAAAGAGCAAAAACCATCAGTTAATGAATTCTTTATAGACTCATAAGGTACAATAATATCAGGCTGAAAATCTGTTTCCGACTTAAAGATATCGCTGATATAAAAATTCACTTTTTGTATGTATGAAACAGCAATACAATTTCCGCTAATAGTGCTGTCCAAATCAAGTGAGTTATAATTGGCGTAATTCAAACTCACAGCAATGGGAAAATATTCCACTCCATCTATTGTTTTATTTTGATCTAAATCATATTTATTATTATTGATAACAAATTCTTTGGTGGTAGAAATATAGCTGTTGCTATTTATATAGCTACTGCTTTGACCATCGACATTTATAATAAAGTCAGATTTAATAAGTGAAGAATTGCTTAAATAATCATACTTTTCTAAAATTTCATCCTTAGTATTATCAACCCTGGCATATTCTGTATTGTTATCAGTGAGTATTTGATTGAATATACTTCTATCAGTCAAAAAAGAATAATTTAGACTCAAAGTCAAAGCGGTGACCATAAGTATTGTTCCAATTAAGAATAAAGAACCAGTGACTGTTATTTTTTTAAAAAAGCATCGGAATAATTTGAATAAATCATAATTAAACTCATTATTGATGATTCTATCTTTCTTTGCTTTTCCAAGATTACATTGCTTTTCGCAAATTATATTAAAATCTTTTATGCTAAGGACATAATCAGCTTTTGAATCGTATTCTGTTGAATGACTCACAAAAATGACTAGACTCTTCTTAGCTTTTTCTTCTATCTCAGCAAAAATAACATCAGCTGTAGCCTTATCTAAATTTTCAGTTGGTTCATCAAATAGATACACATTAGCACGCTTAAGTAAATACTTTATAATAGCTATCCTAGAACGTTGACCTTGACTTAGTTTTTTAACAAGGCTGTTCTTTTTAGTTGATAGATTGAATTTGGATAGCAAGGTTTCTATGTTTGATATGTCTGAATCAACAATGAGCAAATTGTCTTTCACAGATAGATTATCAAATAAAACATCTTCGGATTGGCAGTAGGATATATTATCTCTTACAAAAGTTGGATTATCTTTAATATTTGTTTCATTCAATATGATTTCACCAGTGTACTCTCTATCCAAATCATCAAGCAAATTGAGTAATGTTGTCTTACCAATTCCAGATTCACCGTGAATGATATACAAACCGCAATCAGCAAATTCAAAATCAACTTTTTTATAGAGATATTTATCGTCAAAGTGCTTTGACAATTGAATTATTTTTAACGACATATCAATACCTCACTTTCTTAAAAATAATATAATTATAAATAAATATACAGGCTGAAATAGCCAATTCTGTTAAAAAAATACTGATAAAGTAATTACAGGAATAAAATGGTCTTAATAGATTCAAATTAATTTTTCCAAATAGCAATAGGCATGATAATATTGGAGTAAAAAGAGAAATAACGAAAGTACTGATAAATAGAATAGATACAGAAAAGATAGAATATAGTTTATTAATATACCTGTAGCTTTGACGATTAAGATTGATTGACTTAAATATTTGTGCATCTTTTCTTTTAAATGATAAATCTTTTTTTGTATGGAATAAGAGATTGACTATGAATACAAAAGTGAGAATGTATATTAACCATTTGCACATCAATAATTGAAAAGTGCCACTCAAGGCATTTTGATTCAATAAGTATTGAGTGAGAATGGAAAAGGAAAAACATGTAAAGATAGAAATAAATATATTGAATATAATGGAAGACTTAGAAAAAGACTTCCTGTTAGCTTTAATGTATTTTTGCAATATATCTTTATGAATCTCATCCCTACTATTGGTTTGTAAAACAATTGGATTATCATTTATTAATTTATTATTATAAGATTCTATCCATTGCTTATTATTCATTTCATATACTACATTCGAGAAAGATTTTGCTTGATCCAAATTGTGCATAGATAGGATCACAGTAGTGGATCTAGAGCATCTGATTATTTCACTCATAACCTTACTGGCGTTTTTTGAGTCCAAATGAGAGAACGGTTCATCTAGAAATGTGATATTAGAATTGGCCGCCAAAGCTCTGGCAACAAGAAATCTATTTGTCTCCCCTGAAGATAATTGATTAGGCTTTTTATCAAAGAGCGTCGTTATATTTAAATTAGAGAATATTGGATTGCTTATATCACATTCCGCAAGAATTAAGTTCTCTTCCATATTCAATTCTTCAATAAATGGTATATCTAAAAACGAATTGGTAGAAATAATTGATTTAATGCTATGCTCAATTATCCCACTGCTTGGATTAATAAAACCATTAAGAATTTTCAAGGTGGTAGTTTTCCCACAACCCGAAGGTCCTATAAAACTATAGATTGTATTAGAATAGATGGATGTTGAAAAATTGGTAAATAGAATATCCGTCCCGAATTTTTTAGAAACATTAATTACTTTAAAAATTTTCATGATATTATTAAACATCAATATTAGTATCGTTGTCAAAATATAATATATTTCCATTATCGCCATTATTTACCTGCACAAATTTTCCACAGTTTTTTCGAAATTTGGAATATAGATTAATCTTATAATCTGTACTCCCATGATATATTTTCTTAGTTAAAAAGCATATACTATAAACTATAGTATGATTTTTTTATTAATTATATAGAAGGAGAATGATATGAAAAAATTTGTTTGTTTTGTTTCATTATTTGTTTCGGGCATTATCTTAATGGGGGCAGGTACAATTGGAGATTCCATATATAGTTCTGTGAATTTGAATCCATCTTTTACAACTGGATTGACAATGATAATTGTTGGTATTGTTATGGCTGTTGCGGGCGGTATTCTAATGCTTATCTTTGCTTTTAGACATTCTAAGTGATGTTTTGATAGAGACTGATTATAGTAAATATGCTATAGGCAAATATAATTGATGTGAAAAGTGAAATTATTTTTAAGGAGGTAATTTGAGTGAAAAGAGAGTTAGGAATAGCAAGATGCGGACTGGCCTGTTGCTTATGCAGTGAAAATAGCCATTGCGGTGGTTGTGATTCTGGCGACTGCACAGGATATAATACCTGCGAAAATAGAATATGCTCCATTAATAGAGGAATTGAACATTGCTATGAATGCAATAGGAAATGTCAAAAAGGATTGTTAAAGAAAATAAAGCCAACTGGTTTTAATCTTTTCATCAAGAAATATGGTGAAAAAGAACTTTTGGATTGTTTGGAAAGAAACGAAAGAAATGGTGTTGTATATCATCGCCAGGGCTTCAATGGCGATTATGATGACTTTCAAGATGTTGAAAAATTGGTAGAGTTTATTAAAACAGGGAAAAGATAAAAATTGTTTATTAGTTTTTTGTTATGAGCGATAAAAGATGAACCTTGATAGAGTTTGTACTGAAATCAACAATTATCAAATTTCCAACATTGGCAAATACTTTTTTTATTTTTAAATTAGCATGTATTAGCAGGTGCCAATAATTGGAAATTTTATTAATTGTTAAGCGCATGATAAGTTATATATTTAAGATCTTATCTATCTCTTTTTTCAATTGAATTCACAATGTAATTGGTGCCTGAGAAATATGTGGACATACCATAGGCAACATATACTAGTAGAACCACCGCGATACTTATTAATGTTCCTTGAGTTAAGGATATTTGCATGTAGCGACTTGCTTCTGTAAATGCGCCATATAAGCCACATATGCAAGGAATCAAGGCAAAGCATATCGGATAGAGAAAATAGATACCAACTTCTTTTTTGATAACATTTTTTAAGTCGTTTTGACTGCATCCTAAATAGCGAAGAAAGCGGAAACGCGACTGACTTGAGTAAAAACTACTCAGCAATCTTATAGATAAAAGGGAGGAGGTTGACAACATGAAACTAACTCCCATATATAGTCCAATATAAGCGATACCAAACCAGTTGTCCGTTCC
>JAQWCB010000073.1 GCA_028707375.1 Bacilli bacterium
GAACATTTCTAAGAAATCAATTTAAAAATGTTCACTATTGCTCTGCCGAAGAAATATATAATTACGTTTCATTTGATACTCAAAGACGTCATCGCAATAAGGCAAGTCTGGGATTTGACCTTTTAGCAAAAATAGAAAAGACTAGTGCGGTAGTAGTTGGAGTTGGAGGAGTGGGCAGTATCCTGGCGGAATCATTGGTTCGATTGGGAATCAATGATTTAATCTTAATCGATAAGGATGTTGTCGATATTTCGAATTTGAACCGTCAAATGGCATATACTAGTGTGGATGTTGGTCAACCTAAAACAGAAGTTTTACTTAAACGTTTGCAAAAGATTGATGCTATGGCCAACATTGTTTCAATACACGATACCTACAGCGATGAATATATACCTCAAGACTGCGACGTAATATTTGATTGTGTAGATGATGTTGAAGCCAAGGCAGATATTTGTCTTTGCGGAAAAAAACGAAAGATCAGAACCATTCATGCCACAGGCTCAGGATTGCGATGCGATTCAACCAAGATGAAAATGGGATTTTTAAAAGATACGGGTGAACCTTTAGCGAAGAAATTCAAAAGTGCTTTGAAGGAAAAGGATATTTTAGATTTTGAGGATATATTGGTGACTTATTCCTCTGAAACTCCCCAAAAGAGAAGAACGAGAGAATTGGGTTCCAATGTTTTAGTGCCGAACGCTGAAGGACTTGCGATGGTAAGTTACTTTATTAAAGAATTATAATATTGTATACTTATATGTAGTCGTTATTATGGAAATTATAGAAATTTTTAATTAAATTATTTTTGTTGCTGTGTAAAATTGAGAGGAGTGTTTTATGAAATTAGATAAGATTAGTAAAGTTGCAAAGAAATTGGGATTATCATCAGTTAATTTAATTCCTTATGGTTATTATATGGCTAAGATAAATCTTGATAGTATTCCTTCGACCCCAAAGGCTAAACTTGTGCTGGTAACAGCGATGACGCCCACCAAGGCGGGTGAAGGTAAGACTACGACTTCAATTGCAATTACCGATGCTCTCGATTTGCTAGGGGCTAACGCCTGCGTTGTTTTGCGCGAGCCATCACTCGGTCCAGTTTTTGGTATGAAAGGTGGCGCAACCGGTGGTGGAAAAGTAACGGTCGAACCTCAAGAAGACATAAATTTACATTTTACTGGTGATATTCATGCCTTAACTACTTCAATCAACTTAATTGCTGCGGTGATTGACAATCACATTTATCATGGCAACGAATTGAATATTGATCCGACAAAAATCGTCTTTAAGCGGGCACTTGATATGAATGATAGAGCTCTGCGTGAGGTAAGCGTTGCTCAAGGAGAGAAAAATGGTGTGACTCGACAGGAGCACTTTGTTATTACTGTTGCCCACGAAATGATGGCCATCTTGTGTTTAGCTAAAAATCCTGATGATTTTAAACAAAGATTAGGAAATATTATTGTTGGATATACGTATGATGATAAAGTTGTGACGGTCAGAGACTTGAAAGTTACAAATGCGGTGATGAAATTGATGAAAAATGCTTTGCTTCCCAATCTTGTGCAGACATCTCATCATGCTCCGGCTATTATTCATGGTGGACCATTTGCTAATATTGCTCATGGTTGCAATTCTATTATCGCCACCAAGGCGGCTATGTCCCTTGCGGAGATAGTTGTGACTGAGGCAGGCTTTGGCTCAGATTTAGGAGCAGAGAAATTTTTAGATATCAAATGTCAGGAGGCTGATTTGCATCCTGATTTGGTTGTTGTTGTTGCAACCATCAAGGCGCTGAAATTGCATGGCGGCATCAAATATGATGATTTGAATGAAGAAAATATAGATGCGATTAAAAAAGGTCTTCCCAATTTGGAAAGACATGTCGAAAACATGAAAAAATATGGCTTATCAGTAGTGGTCAATATCAATAGATTCGAAAGTGATACTGACGATGAACTTGCCTTTGTTTCGAAGTGGTGTGCTTCCAAGCATTATAATTATGAGATTAATGATGCATATTCCAAGGGGGCTAAAGGTGCAGTTGACATGGGAAATCTAGTTTTGCGTCTTCTGCGTGAAGGGAATTCTGACTACCATCCTTTAGTTACTAAAAATATGTCGATTGAGGAAAAGATTGAAACAATTTGTAAGCAAATATATGGAGCTAGTGGAGTAGAATATTCTAATCAAGCTCTAGATGATTTAGCAAAATGTCACAAATTGAGCTGCGATGATTTTTATGTTTGTATGGCTAAAACTCCTATGTCTTTTTCTGATAATAAAAAACTTTTAGGAGCCCCAAGCGATTTTGTGATTCATATTAGAAATATAGATATTGCTGCAGGTTCAAGATTTATTATTCCTATTACTGGCAAAGTTATGACAATGCCCGGTCTTCCCAAAGTTCCCGCGGCCGTTAAGATGGAAGAGGAAAGCAAGAATGACGTTGATTGATAAATGTTGACTGCTGTGGAGATTAAAAAATATAATAATTAGGTGATGAGGCTCACTATATAAATGCAATGATTGCTGATGGCTTCTACTTTAGAAAAGAGGTAGAAGTCTTATATTTTGGCTTCAAAACGGTATAAGTAAATGAAATTTAGTACAATTCTCATCGTTGGTTTAGGAGGCTTTTTGGGCGCCACCTTCCGTTATATAATATCAAACTCAACCGGAAGATTCTTTGTGGATTTTCCGATGGGAACATTGATTGTTAATGTTCTAGGCGCATTTATTATGGGCTTTATTATGGGAGTTAGTGCAAATATATGGTCGATATCACCCAACGTAAAAACTTTTTTGACCACTGGAATAATGGGAGGCTTCACTACTTTTTCAACTTTTAGTTATGAAACAATCTCATTATTCTCAAATCGAGGATACCTAATTGGTGGTGTAAATGTTGTTGCTAACATCGTTGGTGCCCTAGTGGCTTGCTGGCTTGGTAAAATACTGGGAGAACATATTTAGAAATTTTAAGTGTAAAGCACACATCATATTTGATATAATTGGTCAAAAATATATAGAATACGAAAATTTTATCGCTTTTAAATATATGTCTTTGAATTAATTGGAAAGAGGAAAAAATATGAAATTATTGGGCAAACCGATCAGGATAAAAATAATTGAAGAAATCCAGCATCGAATGGAAAAAGGGGAAAGAATTGAACCATATATAATATATAATTCTCAATCATTTGAAGCGGATGAATATAGAAAACTAGTTGTCAGGATGCTAAATAAACTAGGGATCGAATCAAAAATATTTGATGTAAAAAATGAAAAAGAAGCTAAATCAGCGATTGCTGAAGCGAATTTAAATCCTATAGGCTCGATTTTTTTATGTCGCCCCTTGCTGGTAGAAAACGAAAATAAGTTGTTTGATTTAATTGATCCTTCCAAGGATGCAGATATGCTTACTACGCATAATCTAGGCCGTTTAGTTGAAGGAGATTTGACTTTTTTGTCGGGCACAGCTCGGTCAGTCATGAAAATAATTGATTATTATAACATTGAGGTAGCTAATAAAAGAGTCCTAGTTGTCGGACGCTCAATCTCAGTTGGGCGACCGATTGCTCTTATGATGATAAAGCGAAATAGTTTTGTTTCTGTTTCTCATTCTAAAATTGACATAGATCAAACTAGACTGATGGCAGAAAATTCTGACATTGTCATCATGGCGACTGGAGTAAGGAATATTTTGACTCCGCGACAAATTAAACTCAATCAAGTAATTATTGATTGTGGATATTGTGAGGATGGAAAAGGTGACTTGGGCTTTATTCCTGATTGCAAAGCTTATACTCCTGTTCCCGGGGGTGTTGGTCCGGCCACTATTGCTTGCATTATTGAGAACGCTTTTAATCTTATTAAATATCATAAAAAATAATTGAACAAATATTTCCTAATATAGTTTTCTTTTAGGATATATTTTTGTGCAATGGCAAATATAGAAATCAAAAAATTGAGTCTAGTCTATACAAATAAAAATTCAGCACATGTTGTCTTCGACAATTTAAGTATTAATTTTGGACCATGCGGTTTGATTGGAATTCTTGGGGAATCTGGCTCTGGCAAGTCCAGTTTATTAAATCTTTTGGCGAAATATCAAAAATTGGAAAAAGGTGAGATTAATATTGATGTTCCTCAGCAAAAAATCAGTGTAATTTTCCAGGATTTCAATTTAATTAATCACTTGAACGTGGAGGAAAATGTAGCACTTCCTCTTATTTTGTCAGGCATGAATAGAATCGATGCTGTGGCACTGGCTAATGTAAAGTTAAATGAAGTAGGAATAGGTCAACTTGCAAAACGGCAAATTGATCAAATATCTGGCGGACAACAGGCACGAGTAAGTTTGGCTCGGAGCATTATTTTGAATCCACAGATTATTTTAGCTGATGAACCGACTGGTTCACTAGATCGCAGTAACTCAATTAAAGTAATAGAATTATTAAAGAACATTTCGCATAAGCGCCTAGTTTTAATGGTGACTCACGATGAGGAACTGGCATATCACTATTGCAGTCAAATATATAAGATATTTAACCATAAATTAGTTAAAACACAAGAGAAGTGTGATGTGTGCAATGTCGATATTGAAAAAAATGAGCCTGAATTTGCAAAGAAGAAAATAAGATTAAAAGAAAACATTTTTCTATCTTTCTCATTCTTGAAGAAGCGTCTGAGAAAAGTTGTATTGATGTCATTGTTTTGTTCGCTTTGTTTTGCCTTGCTCTTCATGGTAATAAATATCAATCAAAATGGAAGGAAAATGCTTGATGAGATAGCAGAAAATCAAGTTGATTACAATTGCGTTAATCTTGTAGAAAAGCGAATTATCGATGTTCCAAACCAAGATATGTCACTGGTGAAAAAAGTTTGTCTATCACCTATGGCTAAACGTCAATTATCCCAAATAGATAAAAGTATCGTATATTATCCATGTCTCGACAGTTTTTTAAAACCATATACAAATATTCAGATTGATAATCAATATTTAAAAGATAAAATTTTCATCCAACCGTGCTTTCCTGATCAATCAAGAATTGTAGGAAATATTCCACAGAAGTATTCGGATGTAATCATCAATGA
>JAQWCB010000074.1 GCA_028707375.1 Bacilli bacterium
TCAGCTGACACCCATAAAATATCTAATGAGGCTGATCTATATCGCTTCTTTTTTCATAAAAATGAACACACTCAATACATCATGGAACAATTTATTGATGGCGAACTTATTTCTTTCGATGGCGTCTGCGATTCCAAGGGCGATGTTGTTTTTCCAACCTATCATATCTTTCCTTTGCCGGAAATTAGAAATGATGTAACTTACGAAGATGTCATTTACTATACTTCGAAAACTATCCCCGCTGATTTACTTGATGCTGGTCAGCGAATTCTCAAGGCCTTTCACGCCTTTAGTCGCTTTTACCATTTAGAATTCTTCCGTTTAAAGAAAGATCAACCCCACATTGGACACAAAGGAGAATTGGTCGGACTGGAAGTGAACATGCGCGTGCCAGGCGGTTACACTCCCGATATGATTGACTTTGCCTACTCAGTCAACATTTATAATATTTGGGCCGATGTTATTGTCTACGATGAGAATCGCGAAGTTATTAATCTACCGCGTTACTATTGTGCATACACCGGCCGACGTTTCAATAAGGTTTATACCAATAGTTGGAACGCCGTCTTAAATAGATACGAGAAACAAATATGCTACTGCAACAATAATCCTATCGTACTTGCTGATGGGCTAGGTGATTATTTCTTTATGGCAAAATTTGACGATTTGGATCAAGTAAAATCTTTTTTCCAATTTACCTTGAGCACACCAAATTCTTCCCAAATTAAGTCGTGAGAAGATTAGAACTTTAATCAAGGCAAGAAAAAACGACTTTATAGCAAAGGTTGAATATTAAACTTTTAAAATAATATATCAATCAGCGATAAAGCCGTTTTTATTTATCCTTTAACTGAGCCTAATGTCACACCTTTGATAATAAACTTCGAAAGAAGTAAGTACATAAATAATAGTGGAATAATAGCAATCGTCATCAGCATATATACTTTTCCTAAGTCAAACGTTGTCGGATCAGAGGCTTGCAAACCCGCGATGATTAAGGGAATAGTTTTTTTGTTGGTTGACTGAATAACTAGGGCTGGGAAGAAGTAATTGTTCCAAGAAGCCACGAAGGAGAAAATAAATTGAACCGCCATCGCCGGTTTCAAAATTGGAAGAACGATGCGGTGAAAGATACTGAGTTCACCTGAGCCATCAACTCTGGCAGCCTCGACCAATTCCTTGGGCATAACTGAATCAAGATACTGTCGCATATAGAAAACAGTAATTGGTGAAGCCACCGCCGGAATAATAAGAGGATAATAAGTATCGAGTAAATCATACTTCGCACATAAAGTCAGCAATCCTAAACTCGAAACAGTAGTTGGAACCATCATGATTAAAAGAACAAAGGTAAACAAAGCATTCCGCCCTTTAAAGCGATACTGATGGAAAGCATAGGCTGTTAAACTCGAAAAGTATACAGTCAAAACAGCCGTGCACAAAGAAATGAACAAAGAGTTTAATAAAGCGCGAGCCATCGGAATATTTGTATCATCAAATAAACTGTTCCAGTTGTAAGTAAAGAAATTGCCAAAGGTAAATGAAAAACCCTGTTGAATCTCAAAATTTGAACGCGTGCAGTTAACAATCAAAATATAAAAAGGAAATATACATAAAATGGTCAGGAAAATCAAAACTATGTAAACAAGAATCTTTCGGACAATAAGTGCAACTTTTGTTTTCCGCGCCTTGCGATCAATATCAATTTTCATCGGTTGCTGCTCGTTATTTTGTAATTTTTCTTCTATCATAGAATTTGGAAGAGGTTGAGCCATACTAGTCATCTTGTTTTCCTCCTTTTAATTTGTATTCGGCAACTAATTTTCTTTGTTTTCTTGAAAGCTTATTCTCATTGCGATGAGTGAAAGCAAAAACCAAGAAGCTGAGGAAAGCAGTGAGAACAAATAGCACCACTGAAACCGCCCCCGCTTCACCATAGTTGCGCGAAGTACCGATAAGCTTATATAGATACATCATCAGTGTTTTGGATGAACCATCCACCGCACCTGAACCTTTAGTGAAAATTTGCGCTACATCAAATAACTGAACACCCCCAATCAATGAGGTGATAACAACATAGATGAATATCGGCATCAATAGTGGCATTGTAATGTGGAAAAAAGTCTTAAATGGTCCTGAGCCATCAATTGTCGCTGCTTCATACACCGAGGAATCGATTCCCATGACACCTGCCATAAGCAAAATGGTTGTATTACCAAACCACATGAGGAAATTCATCAAGGCGATGACCGCTCTTGTCCCCCAGACTGATTGACCAATATTAAACGATTCTTGAATCCATCCCCATTTCATCATCATGTCAACAATGGGACCATTGGAAGCAAATAACATTTGGAAAAGCATACCAAAAGCCGCGGCCATGACTAAGTTGGGCATATAGATAACAGTCTTAAAAAAACCTGTTCCTCTTAGGCGCAATCTAGCATCAGTAAACCAGACAGCCAAGAGCAAGGAGATAGTCATCTGCGGAATGATACACAAAATCCACAATATGACCGTATTTCCAGCATATTTTAGGATTGAACCTTGGAATATTTTGACATAATTGCTAAATCCCACAAAATTCGGACCTATTTCTGTTAGTCCGATGCTGTAATATTCATAAAAAGAATAGCCAAAGGTTTGCATCAAAGGTATAAATTGAAAAATAATAAAAACCACAAAAAAAGGAATCAGTAAAATATATCCCCATTTGGCATAACTCATTTTTTTCTTACGCGTATTTATTTTCATTCGCTTATCCATATTTTTTCCCCACTAACACATATAACAATTGGAAACGGAAAGCAATTAAGCGCTCCGTTTCCATATTGTTTAATAAATCATAAAGTTCAAATTAGTCTACTCGAATTAAATTAGGATAGACCTCAGCAATATTGGTGTAGAAGTTATCCCAAGCTTTTTCTTTGGTAACCGAACCAGCAAAGTAGTCGGCGAAAGCTGTCTGAATATTTTCATTGATGCCTTGATCATATTTTGAAATATTCGACATATCGATGACATCGGCTGACTTAGCAAATAAGGCAATGTGATTTTGACCTCCCAAGAATTCCGAGCCATATGTATCATCGTCAGCAATTTCTTGCATCGATACTTTATTGTTGGAATAATCCAAGGTATCCAAGGTCAAATGTTTAGCTATTGTGCGCGAGCAAGTCATAGTCTGCATGATCTTTCTTACTAAAGTCGGATTGTCAGTGCCAGTTGCTCCAGCAATCCACGAACCACCCCAATAATATGAAGCCGGGCCCTCAGTAACCGCATATTCACCATATAAACCATTTCCAGGAGCCGCCGCGGCTGAAGGATCAGCTAATGAGTTTCCTTCAAGGGTGAAGTTAATTCCCCATGTTGAATAGAAGAAGCCAAAGACTTTTCCGGTCGGGCCTTGATCAGCACTCCAAGTTGAATCCCAAAGTGACGTTTTGTGATTATATCCTTTGTCGCTGTATTCTTTTGTGGTATCAATCCATTCATTAATCTTGGGATCGATAACAATCTCACTCTTGTCATTGACAAGCGGACTAGAGATATTATTTGAATAGGCGCGATAAGCATCATCATAGCCTGACAACATATAGTATCCTTTGGCTTTCATTTGCTCTGCTACTGTGTTGAAACTGTCCCAAGTTGAAAGTTTTTTCTGGACTTCAGTGGGATCATCAGTTCCAAGAACTTCTTTAGCAATATCGCGACGATAAGCAAATAATCCAGGACATGCCTGCCATGACACACCTTTTTGAGCACCAGTTGAATCTGTGACGATATCTTTGGTATACTGATACTGCTGACTAAGGTCATAATCAGTAAGTCCTAAATCTTTTTTCACGTCCAATGAATAATCTGAATCGACATACTTTAATGCATAGTCAGCTTCCATTAAGTACATATCAACTTTGTCGTTAGCATCGGCACTAGCATTGCCCCGAAGTGCGACATCGAGTGCGTTTTGATAAGCGTTATCCTCGTTTGCAGTAATCGTCCAAACGATTTTGGTACCATCTCTAAGGATATCATTACCATCGCCATCAGTTTCCATATAGTCTGGATAATAACTTCTAAATCTTCCCTGGAATTCATCATTCCAGCAACGGATGTTTAATACATCACCTTCGTTTGTGCCATCAGGTGTTCCGCTTGTTATACTTGAGGTATCACCACAAGAACACAAAGCAACAATTGATCCGACACCAACAACTAAACGTAAAATTTTTTTCTGCATTTTTTCCCTTCCTTTCATGAGAAACAAACTATATCTTTAAAAGTGATAAACGATTTATTCACTTATTAAAGCCTTAACTGTTTTTCCTTCCTGCAAATGGCCCTTGATAGAGACTTGTTGCGCAAAAGAAGTTTTGGGATTTTCAATCATCTCGACAATTTTCTTGCCGGCCATTTTCCCAATCTGTTCACTATCCTGAACATAGGTAGTAAGCTCTGGACGTATAAAGCGTGAAATTTTAATACCATCATATCCGACAATGCTGATATCTTTTCCAACTGTCAAACCCGATCTTTCAATCTCAGTGATGCCAGCCAGAGAAGAATAATCATCTGGATATATGATGCAAGTTGGTGGATTATCTAAGGCAAGTAATTCGCGCGTAGCTTTTCCACTCAGTTGCGGAACATGATATCGACCTTCCTTCACATATTCATCAGGAACATCGATTCCATATTCTTCACATGCTTTATAGTAACTAGCCAAACGTTTCTGCGTAATTGCTGTATTCTCACCATGAATGAACGCTATCTTTCGATGACCCATCCGATGCAAGTATTCGACAATGTCGTGAAGACCGACGATATTGTCTGACATTATTGCAGTATGACCATCAAAAACATAGTCAATCGTGATTGTCGGAATATTGCTTTCAACTAATTCAATAACCTGTGGATCGTGAAAGTCAACTGAAGCGATGACAACGCCATCACATCCGCGATACTTCGCATGTTCGTAATAGGTTTGACAATTGCCAACGACCTGATTGGAAATGAATGTTATGTCATATCCATTGGCTTCCGCCTCATTTTTCAAAGAATCAAGAATGCTAGAAAAGTATTCGTGACTT
>JAQWCB010000075.1 GCA_028707375.1 Bacilli bacterium
TTTAAAATATTCATCAAATGAACGATCTAAATCTCTATTTCCAAAATATGTAATATATTCTTTAAACGAGAATGGGAAAACTTTAATTTCAAAAACTCTACCACCAAACAATGTTGCTAAATCGCTGCTTAACAAAAAGGCATTTGATCCAGTTAGATAGATATCATATTTTTCCTCTTCATGTAAGCTATTAATTACTTCTTCAAATCCATCGCACATTTGAACTTCATCGATTAATAAATAATTGTTTTTAGTTTTATTATAGTTATTTGATATATAATTATATAATTCATTAGAATTCTTTAATTTATCAAATTGCTTTAAATTTAGTTTTATATGAATAACATTATTATCATATTGTGATAAATATGATTCATAAGCATCCATTAATTTAGATTTACCAGCACGTCTTACACCTGTGATAACTTTAATGTCTGGTACATCCTTTACTGAAATAAGTTTATTTAAATAGTCATTTCTATTTATTAACTTCATATTATCACCTCGCAATATTATTATATCTCATTTCGCATTTTTAAATAATTCTTATTTTTGCGAAGCTAGAAGCCGGGAAGAAGTTAGCTAAAACACCTTTCGTTTTCTTATTCATATCTTTCGTCTTTTCATAAAAGGCTTTCGTTTGTGAATTGTTATTGGACTCGTGTCGCGTTTATTGCACAAAGTCAGGATAATTGCTCGATTTGACGCTAAAAGACCATAAAAAGGAATTTTAAGCAAGAAAAAAGTTTGATACTTTATTTCCATTGTATCAAACCATTGCATTCTATTTGGAGCAAGCAACGGGAATCGAACCCGCACTTTCAGCTTGGGAAGCTAAAGTTCTACCATTAAACTATGCCTGCGACTTGTCACTTGTTAATTATATTATTAAAACATGTTTGTTTCAATATCTATATCTAAATTATTACGTCGTGTTTGTCATCTATTGAAAATAATATATCTCCGTATGATAGCCATGATATGTCTTTCATTTTTTATTTGAAAAAGGCAATCTAACTATATGATTAATTTTTCAAAAATAATCGTAAAAACCTACATATTTTTGCTTTTAATATTGTTAACAGCCATAATTTTGTTATATCATAAATATATAGAGTATAAACTGATTTGATGGAAGGAATTGATAATATGAGCACACCGACACTAATTGATATCATCGTATCCTCTGTTCTAATTGTGGCGTGTATAGTAATGATATTCTTAACCATAAAAAGAAAAGTTATCAGTATTGTTCTCACCGCTGAATTGTTATTGATTCCGGCTTTATATTTTAATGATTATCATTTTGCTAGTTACATTTTAATGATTATTTTTACCATCACTACTTTCCTTACTTATCTAGCTAATATTGGTGAAATTAGAAAATTCCTAATTAATCCTGTGGTTGAAAATAAAGGTGCAATAAACTTAAGAGCAAGCAAAAATATTGATCGCGACAAGTTAAATAAAGATATAACGGATGCCGTTAAGTGGCTATCGGACAATAAGACAGGGGCTCTTATTACTTTTGAACGTGGCGAATCCTTAGACAAATATATAAAGACTGGTACCATTATAAACGCTCCAGTTTCCGCGGAATTAATAGAGACAATCTTTTATGAAGGAACAAGATTGCATGATGGAGCCATCGTAATTAGAGATGATACGATTGTTGCCGCTTCTGTTTTCTTCACAGCTACCACAAAATATTTAGTCGGAAAATATGGTGCGCGTCATCGCGCCGCCATCGGTGTTTCTGAAACCACTGATTCTTTAACTATTATTGTATCCGAAGAAACGGGTCGAATTTCAGTGGCGTATTCAGGAATGCTCGAATCGATTAAGTACGATGAATTTGCCAAGGTCTTCAAAACATTTATGCTCGCTCCTTCGGGAACGATAAGCCGTCCCACTAGAGAACTAAAAGAGAAATAATGAATAAAAAAAGTATTGAAGAATTCGTTTTAAAGGTTGAGGAAATATCCAAAATTGGTTTGAAATATTCAAGTGACCCATATGCGATTGACAACTATACACAATTGCAGGACTTGGCCAAGAATTTTTTATTGGACCAAATGGATGTAAAGCTTAACAGCGACAATTTTTTCGTCAGAGATATTTATCCTACCCCGAATGTTTCAGTTCGCACGGTTATTTTTAATGATACTCGCGACAAAGTGCTCTTGGTTCGCGAACGTTCCGATGGTGGATTCTCTCTGCCAGGTGGATGGTCAGAACTTTGCCTTTCTCCTTCGGAATCAGCTTTAAAAGAAGTTTGGGAAGAGACAGGCAGCCGATGCCAACTGGTTCGTCTAGTTGGTGTTTTTGATCGTTGGCACGATTGTAAGAAAAGTGGATTACCTGAGTATATTATTGTCTTTGAAGGAAAGATAATTTCCGATGATCGTGAACCTTGTTTTGAAATACTGGAAAAAGGATATTATTCTTTAGAATGTCTACCGACGTGGTCGATTAAAAATAATCCTGAACAAATGAAAAAAATAATTGAAGCTGCTAAAATGGGAAAGACTTTATTTGATTAAGTATATAAAAAATTGCTTTCATATTATATAATAGTATGTATCTATATACAGGAGGTTTTTATATGTCAACACCACATAATTCAGCGAATAAAGGAGATATTGCTAAAACAGTATTGTTACCAGGCGATCCTTTAAGAGCAAAATTCATTGCGGAAAACTTTTTGACTGATGTCAAACAGTTTAATTCAGTACGAAATATGTTTGGATATACGGGCTTTTATAAAGGAAAACGCGTATCAGTTATGGGAAGTGGAATGGGAATGGCTTCATTGGGGATATATGTTTCAGAATTGTATGCGCAATACGATGTTGAACAAGTTATTCGCATTGGTTCGGCCGGCTCCTATTTACCTGAAGTGAAAATCTTTGATTTAATTATTGCTCAGGGGGCGTGTACTAACTCTAATTTTGCTAGTCAATACGATTTGCCCGGAACCTTTTCGGCTATCGGCGACTTTGGATTGCTAAAAAAAGCTTACGATAAGGCGACTGAAATGAAATTACCTGTTCATGTAGGAAATATTTATTCATCGGATATATTTTATAACGCTCAACCTGAGGCGTGGAAAAAGTGGGCAGCGATGGGTTGCATTGGAGTTGAAATGGAAACTTATGCTCTATATTGCTTAGCCGCATATTATCATAAGAAAGCTTTGACTATTTTAACTGTATCCGACAGCTTTACTTCATCTCAAGTTACAACAGCGGAACAGCGGCAGAATTCTTTTACCAACATGATGGAAGTTGCACTGGATATTGCCTAGTTTTAAAGGAAGATAGATTTTCATGCAATGGTATCATTACTTGTTATTAATTATCGCTTTGTTATTGGTTGTTTTAATAATCGTTTTCTATTTTGTGCGCAAGCATGATGCGATTAAGATATTTAAAAGAACCATTTGGAAGAAACTATATCGTTTAGCTCAGGCTAAAGATTTCTATCTTCTCAATAAAGTTTTAGTCAATACCGAACTTGATACCTTGCATATTGATCATCTTTTAGTAGGAGATAAATATATATATGTCGTCTCAAGTCGTTACTATGAATCTAATGTCAGCGGTGATTCATACGTTTCACCTAAGTGGGAAGTTGTTTCGAAGGAGGGCAAAGTTATTCGCGAGATAACTAATCCGGTAATCTACAATGAGAAAAGAACGATTTGTCTTGCTAAGTTTCTGGGATGGAACAAACAAAAATCTCCGATGTTTATCTCGCTTGTCGTTATCAACAATCCGGTCGAATGTTCAATCAAGAATACGGCTATTTCGCCTTATTCGTTTATCGTTCACAGAAATGAACTAACCAAGCAGATTAAGAAGATTGAAAAGGAATCGAAATTTGCTCCATTTGATGAGACATCTTTACAAAAAATAATCAATCGAATTCATCGATTGTCAGTTGAGGAAAAGAAGCACGAGGAAGCTTTGCTCGCTTCTAAAAAAGAAGAAAAGCTTAAGGGAAAAGAGGCAAAATGAATTTAAAGATTAAACAAGCGTTGGAACAACAATCAAAGAAAGTACGGAAGCACGTAGGAATTCAACCATATTTGTATGCGTATGGTGGGATGGTGCTTTTGATTGCTCTATACCTGGGATTTACTTTGATCAATGCATCAGGAAATTTATTGGTTAATATCCTTGGCATTATTTTGGTGGTTGCTTTTATTTTGGTAGGATTGCCTTTACTTTACGGAGTGAGTGTACTGACGTCTAATGCTACTCGCTTTAACAAATTAAAAGAATTGAATATTAAGACTTGTTTTGATAAATACTACCATGGAAATCCTGGCTTTTTTAGTATTGGTGGCATTATTTTTAAAGGAATATTGATCTCATTTGCTTCCTTTTTTGTTGTCACTCTGCTTATCTATCAAGTTGGTAAGATTTTTTACAACGATTTCTTTATTAAATTGGTCGATGTTGTCGCTCACGGGACGTTTGATTCGATGGATGAGTTTGCTACATTGATGGGTGAATATTGGAGATTATTTGAGGTCTTTTATATTTCCGTCTTTTCTTTCAGTGCTATTCCTCTATTCATCTTTGTTGGAAGTGAATTGCGGAAAAATGAATCTGTTTATTATGCAGCAAATGAACTGGTGTCAGATAACTATATCGATGTTGCAACTAGACCGCTTATTCCTCTCTTTCGCCGTGGTATATTGCCATTAGTAAAAAGAGAGCACCGCGCCTACAATTTCCGTTTGAATTATCTAGGATATGTTATCTTTTATGTCTTGTATTTAGGTATTGTCATTCTTTGCATGTTCTTACCGCAAGTACCATTTAGTTATGTATCATTTATTGCTTTTGCTGTAGCAATTATTTTTTACGCTCCTTTTTATTATCATCAGCGAGTTTTTGATGCACTTTTCTACATCGCTTATGCTGACAAGATTATGGATCGGGCCAATAGCAATATTAAGCAGATTATTGAAGCGGGACGCCAACAGATCATGTCTCAAGTTCAAAAATATAAAGAGAAAAATCCCAACGCAAATTATGAAGAAAAGAGTGACGATGACAATGATGATAATCACTCTGACAAT
>JAQWCB010000076.1 GCA_028707375.1 Bacilli bacterium
AATATTTAAAACTATTCAAGATCACATTAATATATTATTGACCTCTACATACAGCTTATATATAATAAATTTATTAATTTAATTTATATATTTCGTTTGGGAGGGTTGAAATGATATAACCAGGCAAAACAATTGGTTTGTAATATATTATGTTAATTTTTAATGTACTATATTTGTGAGATGTACGTATAGAAACTTGTGTCAAGGAATAGATATAATAATAGCTCAATATAATTTTTGCAAAAGTATTGAAAAAGCGTTTCGTTTTTTGACAATGGAAAGTTGTTCTACTTATAGATATTTGGAGTTTTAATGTGTCATTTGCTGAGAAATAGAGAATTTGAAATAATATTTGGTCGAAATAATGATTCATTTAGTAAGCTTAATTAAATAAATAAAACTGGATCCACTATTTCTGATAATTACTATTCTAACGCGATTCCATTAGTCCCAGTTGTTGTTACCATTGTTGTTGTTTGGCTGATAGTTGCTACCAGTGGTACTCTTGCTTAAAAGTGCCAGTGCCACTAAATTACTTAAGAAAGATTGGTAAAATAAGAATGAAAATTAATTATAATATTAACTCAAAGCAACAGAAAAAGGGATTAACAATCTATTTTGCTAAAAGATTTTCGCCATTATTTGGGTGCGCTGCTATAAGCGCACCTATGGTTTTATATTATTTGTTGGTTGGATTGTTTTATAGTAAAGAAGCTTTTGATTATATTCTAATACCATTAGAAACATTTATAATTAGTTTAGTTATGTACTTTTTGTCGGTTTTCATATTGGTTGAAATCAGATTTGCTATACTTAAGCACAATCATTCTAGGGATAATTTGGAAATAGTAATGTATTTTATCGATAAAATTATAATTCATGAAGTGAAAAGCATGAAGACAGGAACTTACAACTACAGCGATATTAAAAAAGTAATTGAAACTAAACATTTTATAATCATAGTTTTACGATTTTATCTAACGCAGACAATTCCTAAAGAATGTCTTAGCCTCAATCAATATGGTAGTCTAAAAAAAATTCTTATGCAAAACAAAGTTAAAGGCGAATTTTTTAGGCCGAAGTCAAAATGAGTTTTAATTAATAAAAATAGAATTCTTTTGTTTCCTTGAATTAATCTCCATTTTCTTTCCCCTACAAAACATTTTTTTCAAGATATCATAGGTTTTGCTAAGTAATATATAATTGGTAATTCTATTCTAATATTGCTTGTTAAGTGATATAAAATCGATTATTTATAAGATAAATGAATATATCTAGTCTCAGTTTGTGATAACATATATTTAATAATTTTTGGAGGAGAAATTTAAATGAGCCAAGGTGATTATTACTACTTTATTAATATTAGTAACTTAATCATCACGAGGAATAAGATATAAGTTAATTAGATATGATATCTATTAACTTTAAATATTATTCACCATTTTCATTAAATGAAACATCAAAGTGATTAAAAAGGAATAAGGAGAAAATAATGAAATACAAATTTATTCGAAAACAATTTATTAAGGATATAAATGCTGAAGTCGAAATCTACGAACACATAAAAACTGGGGCCAAGGTTGCTTGTATAAAAAATGATGATCAGAACAAAGTGTTTACCATAGGCTTTAGAACACCTGTAGATAATTCTACTGGAGTTCCACACATAATCGAGCATTCGGTACTTTGTGGCTCTAAAAAATATCCAGTCAAAGACCCTTTTGCCGAGATGACTAAGCGCTCGCTCAGCACTTTTCTAAATGCGATGACATATCCAGATAAGACTATTTATCCATGTGCTTCTCAAAATCTTTCTGATTTTAAAAATTTGATGTCGGTTTATTTGGATGCGGTTCTTTTTCCTAATATTTACACAGATAAAAACATTTTCTTACAAGAGGGATGGCACTATGAAATTCTCGATAAGAAAGATCCAATAAAATATAATGGCGTCGTTTACAACGAGATGAAAGGAGCCTTCTCTAATCCACAGCAAGTGCTTTTCCGGAGTTTGTTTAATGCAATATCTCCCGATACATCATATGCTTTTGAATCAGGTGGTGACCCTGAAGTAATTCCCACTTTGAGTTATGAGGAATTTAAACAATTTCACAAGCGTTACTATCACCCTTCTAACAGCTATATATTTTTATATGGTGATTTGGACATGGAAGAAAGAATGGATTGGATGGATCGCGAATATTTATCAAAATTTGACAAGATTTCAATCGATTCCAAAGTTAAAACTCAAACCCCATTTACTAAAATGAGAAATGTTACTTTGGAATATCCGATTGGTCCGAATGAAGATGCCAGCAAGAAAGCACAATTTGCGTATGCTTTAAGTCTAAGGGACACGACTGATATTAAGTTGCAACTAGCTTTAAATATCATCGCTTCAACGCTAGTTAATGCTACTGGTGCCGAAATTAAGCAAGCTATTTTGGATGAAAACATTGCAGAAGATTTCCAAGCTGATTTGGAAACGGATATCAAACAACCAATTTTTGCTTTTATTGCGACAAATGCTAAGCCGGAAAAGAAGCAGGAAATGTTAGATATAATTAATAATAAATTAACCGATGCTCTAACCAATTTAAACCACGATCAAATCTTATCGAATATCAATTACTACGAATTTAAAGCGAGAGAGAATAAATTCTCCTACACTCCTCGCGGGCTAGACTATATAACAACAATGTTAGGAGAGTGGATATATGATGAAGATCCTTGCTTGGGACTAACTCGTATCAAGTATTACGACGAATTAAAAAAGGGCTTGAAAGAAGGATATTTTGAGAAGGTAATCAGTGATTATTTACTTAATAATAAGCATGCGGTTTTTGTTGAGTTGTTACCTTCTAAAACTATTTTAGAAAAACGAGAAAAAAAGACAGAAGAAGAATTGAAGAAATTCAAGGAATCATTAAATGATGAGCAACTCGATGAATTAATTGCCATGAATTTGGAACTAAAGAAATATCAAGGAGCAGGAAATACCAAAGAAGCTCTCGCCAGTTTACCAACCTTAACTGAGAGCGATATTGCGCAAAAGCCAAGTGAGTTCAAATGTGAACTGATGAAGAATTCCGATTTTAATTTATATTTTGAAGAGGGATTTACTAATGATATTCTATATGGCACTTTTGCGTTTAATGTAGGTAACAATAGTGTAAATGAGACAAAATATATTAATTTACTCTGTGATCTATATGCTAAGTTACCAACTAAGAACTATACAGTAATGGAACTCAACGGCAAATTGAAACGATATATGGGGAATCTCAGTTTTTCTTTCTCGCGCATTAGAACAAAGAAAGATAAATTCTATAATGCCGTGATGATAAAATTTTCTACTTTAAAGGAGAATCTAACTATTGCCAAGGATTTGATATTCGAAATAGTGAATAATACTTTGTTCGAATCATATGATAAAATGCTTCAAATTTTAGTTTCGACTAAAGCTGATTTCCAATATTATGCAACAAGTTCGGGGCATCGCGCTTCCTTTATCAGGGCGGGTTCATTTGTCAACGAGGATTATTTTTTCAACGATAATATAAGTGGCTTTGGCTATTACGACTTTATCAATGATAAGATAGATAACTTTGATAGTAAGAAAAAAGAGATATCTAATAAACTGGAGAGTTTAACTAAGCAAATCTTTAGTAAAAAGAGATTTTTCTCAAGTTGTACTTGTGCTAAAGAGGATATTTTGACCTTTGAAAAATGTGCGAAAGAAGCATACGAAAACTTGACTGGTTCCGGTGATTTTGAAGCACCAGCAAAATTTGTATCCAAGGAAATTTCTGAGGCAATTAAAACCCAATCAAATGTTAACTATGTCTCTCGAGTCGGTAATTTAGATTTAGCTGAGCGCCAATGGGGCGGCGAATTGAATGTAGTCAATTCATTGGTGGCGAAAACCTATTTTTGGAATGAAATTAGAGTTAAAGGTGGCGCTTATGGTTGCTTCTTCAAAGGTAGTGAAGATGGAGATGTTATTATGAGCACCTATCGCGATCCACATCTAACTGAATCTGATAACGTTTTTATGCATACTCCGGATTATCTAGCAAAATTAGATATTGATGATGATTTATTATTCAATACAAAAGTTGGTAGTTTGAGTGGATTTAATCCTCCATTACATATTTCTAGCCGCGGTGAAATTGCTTTGATAAGAACCTTAAGAGGTAAGACATATGATGATTTATGTCAATTACAAAAAGAACTTATTGAGACCAGCGTAGATGATATCAAAGAATTCGGTAAGGATTTAAAGACACTATTAGCTAAATCCGCCTTATGTGTAGTGGGAAATGCTAATCAAATTGAAAAGAACAAAGATAAATTTGATGTGATTCGTGAATTGTAAATTTTGTTAGTCAAATAAAAAGAGTTGGATTTATGCTCCAACTCTTTTCAATTGACCACAATTTTATTCCTTGTGCATCGTGTGCTCGTGACAAACAGATCCAGTTGACACTAACTTACCAGCAATATAATTATTTATTGCCGTATCAGTATCTCCAGATATTCCAATAATGACTTCAATCTTATTTTCGTTGAATAGATCCACAGCACTTCCGCCCATTCCTCCGGCGATGATTACTTCAACTCCATGGTTATTTAAGAAAACGGGAAGAAATCCGGGCTTATGTCCAGGATTGGCAATATCTTCCTTACTGACTACTTTTCCATTGTCGATGGTATAGATTCTAAATAATTGGCAAAAGCCAAAATGTTGTGCGACTTGATTATCGCTGACTGCAACAGCTACTTTCATAATTAAATTTTCCTTTCTTTCTTAATTAAATCTAATAAATCATTTATTATGAAATCCATTCTTTGAAAAAAGATGGAATTTTCATCGTATTTGTCCAAATTATTCTTCTTAATGATATTTTTGTCGTAAGGCAATCGGCCTAAATAAATTATATCATTGCTCTTTAAGTACTGTTCAATAGCTTCTGATAATTTTGAATTGAGATCGGCCTTATTGACGATGATCAATGGAGT
>JAQWCB010000077.1 GCA_028707375.1 Bacilli bacterium
CGTATATCGGTGAGCGAACTTATTCGAGCCGCACTCCGCTGAGCCATTCCCATATTTATTACCTTTGTTTCTAATGATAACTTCTCCTTGATAAGACTAGCCAGTGCATAGCTGACTCCTCCGAGCACTCGATGACCGAAGGGGTCAGTTTGTCCAATGTTTAATCGACACGCTTCGCGATAGTTAATACCTTCAGAAACTGCAATCAATACTCTATTTTTGGTTTGATATATTTTTTTAACTCTATCGACAAAAGATTGGGAATCAAAACTGACTTCCGGCACATATATCAAATCAGGACCATGTCCGACGATTGATGCCAATTTGGCAGAAGCCGCCAACCATCCAGCGTTTCTTCCCATTATTTCGACAATCACTACTCTTCCCATTGGATAACTCGAATTATCTAAATCCAATTCAATCATCAAATTTGCAATAAACTTAGCCGAAGAGCCGTAACCAGGGCTGTGATCTATTCCAACTAAATCATTATCAATGGTTTTGGGAATACCGATGACTCTGCACTCATAATTAACCATCTGCAAATAATTATTTATTTTATTACAAGTATCCATCGAATCATTTCCGCCATTGAGAAAGAAATAGCGAATATTGTGAGCCTGCAAAGTTTTGACAATCGCTAAATACTCCGCTGGTCTTATTTTGCAATCATCCAATTTATATCGAGAGGAACCAAAAATCGCTCCTGATGTGTGACGTAACTTCAACAAATCAGTATTTTGACTAGTTATTTCACAAACTTGATTTTTAATTGCTCCCACAATTCCATTTTTCATGACAAATATTTTATCTATCTTATCGCGTTGTCTCCGCGCTTCCAAAAAAACGCCTAAAGCCGAAGAGTTTATTACAGAAGAAGGTCCTCCTGACTGACCATATAAAACATTGCCTTTCATTCTTATTCCTTTCAGCACTCTTTTCTGAATAAATATATCGATGGATATCAATTATTTAATATCTTTGACACTTATATCATATGATTATTACACCTTAGATTTCTTGTGCTTTTAAAACAAGTTAGACATTCCAATATTCTATTTAAATATCAAGCCAGCAAGATTTTATATTGAAAATTTTACCATTTCATATAGCATTAGATGGAATACTGATTTATCACTAAATAAATATGAACATAAATTTCTTAAAAAACTACGCAAAAATCATTTCAACTAAGAAAAAAACTATTATAATAAAAGAAAGGAAGGTATTAGTATGAGTTTTGAAGAACACTATCAAGAAAATTGTATATTCTGTAAAATAGCTCGTGGTGAGGTTCCTTGTTTAAAAGTATATGAGGATCAAGAAATATTAGCTTTTCTCGACACTTCTCCCGCTTCCAAAGGCCACACTTTAGTTATTACGAAGGAACACTTCGATTCGATGTTGAACGTTCCTGAGGACCTTTTAGCTAAGACATTTCGCGTTGCTCAAAAAATAGCTCAAGCCTTGGAAACAAAGTTGGGGGCCAAGGGTATTAATATATTGACAAATATTCATGAGATTGCTGGCCAATCGGTTCATCATTTCCACGTTCACATCATTCCGCGCTATGGGCCTAACGATGGTTTGAAATTGGAGTGTACACCGCTAAAATTGGAAAAATTCAATTTGCCAGTTATCGCTAATGATATAAAAAGCAGCATTTAATTGTACATCAATGTAATAATTCGTATATAAAGGAAGATATTTTAGTATATCTTCCTTTTATTATTTTGCCTTTTGTACATTATCGTGCTATTATTTTACCGAGGAAAAATAAATATGAATAAAATAAAGCCAATCAAAGATTTGCGAGACACCGCCCAAATTTCAAAGGATGCTCACAATTCAGATGAACCGATTATCATCACTAAGAACGGGCACAAAGATCTAGTTCTTATGTCCGCTGAAAATTACAATAATATTATGCTGAAGAGTGAAGGAAAGGTTGCTCCAAGCAACAATCTTGGTTACATTCGCGTCAGCTCTGCTGCCATTAATATTCACATCTCCGATGTCAATTACAATATTAAAGAAATAGAAAAGAAAATTTTAGATTTGAACGAAGAAGGATCATCTTTTATTGTCTTTCCTGAACTTTCAATCACCGGATATACATGTGGCGATTTATTTTTGAATCAGGAATTAATTGAGAGGGCGCGCGAGGGATTGATTGCGTTGCGGAATTTCTCTCAAAATGTTGATTCGGTTTTCTGTGTTGGATGCCCGATTGCCATTGACAGCAATTTGTACAATTGTGCTGCCGTTATTTTTCATGGAAAAATCTTAGGTATTGTTCCCAAAACTCATATTCCAAACTACTCCGAATTCTATGAAGCGCGTTATTTTGTTGGTTATAAAGGTGAAAATACATCCATCAAGATTGATGGCGAAAGCATTCCCTTCGGTACCAAGATGATTTTCGAGGATGAATCGTGTTCGAAATTTAAGTTTGCTATTGAAATATGTGAGGATGTTTGGAATGTCATTCCGCCTTCCAGTTATCACGTGCAACAAGGTGCTTTGATGATAGCTAACTTATCTGCATCTCCCGAAGTTATAGGAAAATATGAATATCGTCAAAAATTAATCAATGCCACCTCATCGCGCGAAATTGCCGCATATATTTATTCAGCTTGTGGTCAGGGAGAATCCACTCAGGATTTAGTTTATTCTGGTCACAATATCATTTCGGAAAATGGCAATATCTTGAGTGAGTCTTTACCTTTTGAGAATAAGAGCTTAACTACAGATATTGATCTTGATTTACTATATAACTATCGTCAGCGCATCACTACTTTTCACAACTCTAATTCAAAGTACGATACAATTTATTTCAACCTGCAACTAGAGAGGCCTAAAGGGTTCTTGCGTCCCATAAATAAAAATCCATTTGTTCCAAAGGATCTTTCCGAACTCGAGAAGAAATCAAGCTTCATTCTCAATATGCAGGCTCAGGGACTGATGCAAAGAATTACACACATCAACTGTCACAAGGTAGTCGTTGGAATCTCGGGTGGATTAGATTCAACCTTAGCTTTGCTCGTCGCAGTAACAGCTTTCAAGAATCTTGGTTATTCCTGCCAAGATATTTACGCCATTTCAATTCCATCCTTTGGAACAACTAAATTGACTCATGGCAATGGGTTCGATTTAGCCAAAGCGCTCGGATGCACGTATTTAGATATCAATATCAACAAGTCTGTCTCTCAACACTTCAAAGATATAAATCACAGCCCTGAAGTACAAAATGCCGCTTTCGAAAACTCACAGGCGCGCGAGCGCACTCAAGTGTTGATGGACTTTGCCAATGATCATCAAGCTATTATGATTGGAACTGGCGACTTATCTGAACTGTGTTTGGGATGGACAACTTATGCTGGAGATCACATGTCAATGTATGGCGTTAATGCTGGCGTACCCAAGACACTTGTCAAATATCTCGTAAAATCTTTTGCTGATGATAATCCTGAGGTTAAAACAGTTCTCTATTCTATCTTAAACACTCCCATTTCACCCGAATTGATTCCAGCCAAAAAAGGTAGAATTCAGCAGAAAACCGAAGATGTTGTCGGTCCATACTATCTGACTGACTTTTTCATCTATTATTTCCTTCGCCGAAATTACACGATTGAGAAAATATTTTATTTAGCAAATATCGCCTACCGCAAAGAATTATCGCGCAAAGAAATATTTAAATGGCTCGAATCTTTTATCAAGCGTTTTTTCAATTCGCAATTCAAAAGATCTTGCCTTCCCGATGGCATTAAAATTGGATCAGTGGCTGTTTCTCCGCGCGGAGATTGGCGCATGCCTTCCGATGCTTCATATCAAATGTATCTTGACGATTTAGTTAAATTGAAAAGCAAGTTATAGTTTCCAGTCAATCGGTTCTTGTTTTTGCGATAGCAAGAATTCATTTGTCCGGCTCATTGGCTTGGTGCCAAAAAAGTTGCGATAACTTGAAAGAGGAGATGGATGCGAAGCCTTCAGCACTAGATGCCGATCAGTCTCATTATTGATGTATCGCTCACACGACTGGGCCGATTTTCCCCAAAGAATAAAAACCATGGGTTTTCTTCGCTTTGCCAAAAATTTTATAATGTCCGAAAATAAGACTTGATACTCGCGATAGTTGCAGCTCAAGGGCTCACCTTTCTTTACCGTCAATATAGAATTCAATAACAGCACGCCATTCTTGGCCCACTTAGTTAAATCCCCCGATGAAGGAATGTCATATCCCAAATCGCTTTGGTACTCTTTGAATATATTTCTTAAACTCGGGGGAATTTTAGTCCCCGCTGGGACCGAAAAAGATAATCCCATCGCCTGTCCCGGCTCATGATATGGATCCTGGCCAATTATCACCGCTTTAACATCGTTGTATGGTGTCAGTTTGAAAGCTTCCAACACATTGGAATGTTGGGGATATAAAATATAATCGCGATAGTCGTGTTCCGTTTCGCACACCAGATTTCTTATACTCTTTTTATGTAATTCACTCGCAAAGAATTCTTCCCAAGTATTCATCTTAATATACCTTCCTATAAAATATCTTAACCTTCTCAATTAAAATTGCTATTTTTTCTTTCCTATAAATATATCGTATTCAACCTTTCGGGCATCAACTGGCTTAACCGGTTTTCGGCTTTTTTCTTGGCCTTCTATTCGCTCAATGGAAGCAATGGATTTGAGATTTTGCTTCTTAATGTCATCGTCTACTCTAATCTCAGCCTTATTAATTCCATCGCTCTTTTTCTTCTCATTCAAGTTGAATTCGCTTGCGGTAATATTCCGTGGTTTAACTACCTTCCGCTGCGTATTCAACGAATTATCCATCAGTTTTATTGGCCGTATTGGCTTGAGACGAGGCTTTGCTATTTCGGACTTTTCGTAATCAATCTTCTCTTCAACATCTTGATTCTTTTTCAAGCC
>JAQWCB010000078.1 GCA_028707375.1 Bacilli bacterium
CATATTAATCTCTCTTCTTTTGAATTATAATACAAAATTGTGATAAAATGAACGCGGAGATATTATATTATGTTGAAAATCTATACTGATAAAAAGAAAATACTCAGAACTAAGTGTCAAGAGATTGAAAATATTACAACCAAGGACATAAATCTCGTCAAAGAAATGATTGAGTTTTTAAAATTGTCTCAAGATGATGAGTACGCCAAGAAAAATCATATCGAACCAGGAATCGGATTAGCGGCACCACAGATTGGTGTCCCTTCACGTTTCTTTGCCATATATTTAGTTGATGGCGAAAAGACCTACGAGTTCGGGTTGATCAATCCGGTGATTGAACGCACCTCAGTCAAGCAAGTCTATCTCTCTACCGGGGAGGGATGCTTATCTGTCCCTCAGAAGCACGATGGCTATGTCATGCGCTATTATAAAGTGGTCATAAGTGGCTTTGAAGTTCTTTCGAATCAGAAACAGACTTATACTTTATATGGATATCCTGCCATTGCTGTCCAACACGAAATGGATCATTTAGATGGTGTTCTTTACTACGATCACATCGACAAGAATAATCCTTTTAATGTCGCACCAGGAGCAAAGCCTATTTATTAGACGAAATTACCAAATTGTTTCCTTGTCTTTTATTCCATCTATGGTAAAATAGTACAAGTTACAAAAGCAATTAAAACATATATGGTTTTTTATTGAGGAGTTTTATATGAAAAACAATAAAAAAAGATCGCCAATTTCAATATACGCTTTAGGCGGATTAGGCGAGGTAGGTAAAAATACCTACTGCATTGAAAATGACAAGACATTGATTATTATCGATGCCGGAGTGAAGTTTTCTTCCGCAGATATGCCCGGAGTAAATTACATTATTCCTGACTACACACATTTGAAAGAAAATCAGCAAAAGGTCAAGGCTCTGTTTATCACCCACGGTCACGAAGATCATATCGGTGGCATTCCTTTTCTCTTGCAGCAGATGGATATTCCCGTCATCTACGCTCCAAAGTTAGCCTTAGCCTTAATTCAACACAAGTTTACCGAGATGAAGGTCAAGCCTACGACAAAATTGGTCGAATACAATGGGGATTCAATTGTCAAAATTGATGATTGGGAAGTATCATTTTATCATGTTACTCACTCTATTCCTGATTCATATGGCATAAAGGTCGACACTCCCGAAGGCACAATTGTCCATACGGGGGACTTTAAGATTGATTTAACTCCCGTCGATGCTGATTTTGATTTAACCAAATTGTCCAAGATTGGAGCTCAAGGTGTCGATTTACTCTTAGCGGATTCAACCAATGCCGAAAGAGAAGGCTATACGCAATCGGAAAAAACAGTTATTTCTTCCATTCACGAAATCTTTAAGACCTCCCCTGGTCGTTTGATAATATCAACCTTTTCATCCAATATCTCGCGTATTCAACAGATTGTTGAAGCCGCCTGCACCAATAACCGCAAGATAGCTATCTTTGGTCGGTCCATGGAATCGAATTTCAAAGCCGCGCGCGAGTTTGGATACATCAAAATACCCAATGATTCAATTATATCTGGTGATCAAATACGCAATACCCCGCCATCACAATTACTCATTCTTTGCACTGGAAGTCAAGGTGAGCCTTTAGCCGCCTTATCGCGAATTGCAAATGGTCAACATCGTCAAATAAAGATACAAGTTGGAGACACGGTGGTCTTTTCTTCCTCTCCGATTCCTGGCAACACTGCTTCAATCAATAAGGTAGTCAATCAGTTGACGCGCTGTGGAGCCAATGTTATCACCAATTCTGTTCTGAATCACATTCACACTTCGGGTCACCCGTGCAAACAAGAATTGCGACTTATCCAAAAGTTAGTAAAGCCTCATTTCTTTATGCCGATTCACGGTGAATATCACATGCTTAAGTTGCATGCTGATATTGCGGTTGAATGCGGATTACCTCGAGAAAAATGTTTTATTATGGACATCGGAGACACAGTAACCCTATATAACCACAAGGTTAAAAGAGGAGAACACGTACAAGCTGATTCGGTTTATCTAGATGGACAAGATGCCATTGGTTTATCTAACGCCGTCTTGAAGGAGCGTAAGACTATGGCCGAGAACGGAATGATTTATGTTGCTGCTATCATCGATAAGCAAAAGAATGTTTTAGCAACCGATCCTATAATTAAAACTAATGGTTTCTCTTATTTGACAACGGATAATTCTAATATTGTCATTCAGTGCCGCGATAAGATAACCGCCGAAATAAATAAGAAATTACAGACGAAACACTATGAGAAAGATCTTGAGAATGTTATCAAGTTCACTACGGGCGAATATTTTTCCAAGACTATTCACCGCAATCCCTTAGTCATTCCGCTCATCATGAATCTCGAGGCCTAAAAATAATGTTAATTCTCGCTTCTCAATCTCCGCGGAGACAGATGCTATTGAAAGAAATTTATCCGATGGCATTCAAAATTATCCCAGCTAAAATTGATGAAAGAAGTATTCATTCCGATTCCTTTTATCATTTGCCCCAAGCGATATCCCAGGCGAAAGCCCAGTATGTTTCTGAACGATATCCAAGTGACTATGTCCTAGCAGCCGACACAATTGTCGTTTGCAATCAAAAGGTTTATGGCAAACCCAAAAATGTCGCAGAAGCTATTTCAATGCTTACTGAACTAACGCAAAACGAACACATGGTAATCACCGGATATCATATATATTTAAATGGTAAGGATTTAATTAGTTCTTCAGAAGTAACAACTTTAACGCTAGCGAAGATGACACCAGCCCAAATAAAAGCCTACATTGATACTAAATCTCCCTTTGACAAAGCAGGAGGATATGGTATTCAGGACAAAGCGATTGATTATGTTATTAAATCCGGTTCATATGAAAATGTTTTAGGTTTCCCTATCGTAAAAATCAAAAACGATCTTATCAAATTAGGTATTATCTAATCGATGAAAGCTCGCTTAATGCGTTGATACTTATCAACGCTTTTTATATGCGCCAAGCGGAAGGTTCGACTCGAACGTTTGATTGTATATTCTGTTCCGACCAAATCGTGCAAAGTTTTCATATCCGCCGCCACTTCATAATCATAAAAAGATGTAACCTTAACTTTTAAAATATCACTATTAGTTAAAACTAAAGAATGAATCGCTGGATGGGTTCGCGCGTTTTGAATCGGTGCCAAAAGCGACAAAATAAAGCCGTTGTCTTCAATTACCAACGGTCCGCCCAGCGAATGATTATATCCTGAACTACCAAAAGGAGAAGCAATACAGATGCCATTTCCTTTTGATGTCATAAAATATTGATCGTTGATACTGATATCCATATCCAGGGTTTTTATTCCTGAAGCAATCATGATTTCGTTTATCCCATTAAAATGATGATGATAATTATCCGATACCTCTAAAAAATGATGAGTCTCATAACTCAAAGAATCATAATTAAACTCCGCGTAAAATTTATCTAACTCATCAATACCAACTTCGCGATAGAAGCCGAGATTTCCCGAATTAATCAACATGTACGAGCAATTTTTATCTTTGAAATTATCAATGGCATCCAACAGGCAACCATCGCCGCCAAAGACAAAGACAATATTGGGATTATTCTGATCTTTAATATTATTTTTTGAGGTTAAAAAAGTCTGGAAACAACTTATTTTATTAAGCAGTTCTGGAGTATTTTTATTCGTAAAGATTCCAAACTTAAACATATTAATCCCCTTTAATTACTGACAATATTAGTGTATCATAATAATGGGTTGGAGGAATATCTTTATGAATAACAACGTTGAAATCGAGGCTAAAGTCCTTTTAACAAAGAAACAGTACTTGACTGTTTACGAAAGTTTGAAAGCTGAAAAGGGCATTGAGTTGATCAATCAGACTAATTTTTATATCGACTCAAAAGATCGGATTCTCAAGGATAACGATATCGCTTTGCGCATTCGTGAAAAACGCGATGAATATGTGCTAACGGTTAAAACTCCGATGTCGGAAGGTTTGCTTGAAAAGAATCAAGCCCTTGACTCGAAGGAAGCCAACGAGATGATTGAATTTAATAAATTCCCGAAGGGTGAGGTCGCTGAATTTTTGGAATTGCTCGATATTGATTTATCAAAATTAGTTGTCTTAGCCAAAATGTCAACAAAGCGCACCACCATTGAAAAGAAAGATATTCGCGAGAGAATTTCACTCGACGTCAATACCTATGGCAACAAGGTGGATTATGAACTCGAGGTTGATAAAACTGCGATGGCCCTTGCGGAAAAGCGCATTGCTGAGATTCTTACTCCTCTCAATATTAAATATGAATTGAATACCGTCAGTAAGCAGACTAGAGCTCTGTGTGAAGCTTGCTAGTAAAATAAAATCCTATTATTAAAAACAGACCCAGCAACGGGTCTGTTTTTTACATATTATCTAAATCTTCCTGCGAAAGTCTATTTTTACAAGTATAGTAATCTTGGCAAGTTTCCGGAGTGCAGTTTTCGCGGAATATTCTTCTCGCCTTCGGAATAAACGAACGAATCTCCTCAGAATTATATCCGACCTGAATTCGCGAATCAGTCACAATGATTGGTCGCTTGAGACATGAAGGATTCTCGTAGATGAAATCGACCAATTCGTTAAAGGACATCGAATCGATATCAATATTCTTTTCCTTGATAACCTTTGAACGTTTAGAAATGATTTCATCAGTTCCATCCAAAGTCTTTTTTATTATGTCGCGAATATCGTTCTTGGTTAACTGGCCGGATAAAATACTCTTTGTTTCAAAGGGAATCTTTTGCTCCTTAAACCATTCTTTAACTTTCCGACACGATGAACATGATGGCGATATATATATTCTTATCATTTCTTCTTTTCTCCTTCCTCTTTTTTCCGATATAAAGATG
>JAQWCB010000079.1 GCA_028707375.1 Bacilli bacterium
CGAAGGTATTCACGCATTGAATGAGAAGCTTACTGATTTAATTCCTAAACACGAGAAGTTCAAAATATTCATTGCTCCACAAGCTCAGATAAATGTAGATAATCACACCCCTATTTCGCTTACCGATTTGCGTCTCTTGAGAAGAATTGTCCGCGATTCTAAATTCCGTCACTCCTCGGCTGAGGAGACCCTCGATATGTGGCCTTCGGTTAGAAAGGGCGAGTTTAGGTGGATTTATTCAACTCAGGAGTCTGCGGATTTTGTTTTCAATTCCTTGCTCCCTTATGAACTTTGTGTCATGCGCGAATATGCGATGCCTTTGCTTTCTCAGGTAAAGAAATCTTCAAAGCATTATGTCACCTGCCGGCGCTTGATAAACTTTCTCAAGTACTTTGAAAATATTGAGGAAAACAATGTCCCTGATAACTCTCTCATGCGCGAATTTATCGGTGGAAGTTGCTTCAGAGATGTTTAGAATTTTATCTTGATAAATATAATGATGGAGAATGCAGAGATATTTGCATTCTCTTTTCAATTTGATTTGCATAAAAAAACTGCAGTGTCTTCCTGATGTGTACTTATCATCCTATTTTTTAGGATTTTTAGCACACGTCAAGATTCAACCGCAGTCTTTATCTTATTTAATCAACGTGAACTTACAAGTTCCAGTCGCTGCTATTTCATCCATATTCTTAAGTGAGAACTCAATCATATCGCGAAGTGCTAAGTTCGTTGCCGAACCGACATGAGGTGTAATTAGAACTTTAGGATAGAGCGAAATCAACTTGGCGTGAATTGGATCAGCAAGCGTTTCGTGCGAATGATCCTTAAAGAACAAATCCTTTTCGTTCTTAACAACATCAAGGCCAAGACCATCTATTTTTCCACTTTCAACAGCATCAATAGCCGCCTGGAAGTCTAAGCATTCTCCTCTTGCTGCATTGATTAAGATTGAGTGATCTTTCATCTTTGATATAAAATCGCGACCAATAAAGTCCTCGTTGACGCCCTTGATGTATGGCAGGTGGCAACATATGATATCGGATTGAGCAATAAATTCGTCGAGAGGTAGATATTCAAGAATGGCTCTTCCTTCATCCGTGGGATAAGGATCATAACCAATGACTCTCGAACCTAAACCTTTAAATAATTTTCCGCTTGTGCGACCAATTTTCCCGCAACCAAGGATACCGACCGTGCAACTTCTCACTTCGCGCGAGAACATTTGATTAGTGACGACAAAGTTTCCTTCGTGTGTGCGATTAGTCGCATACGCCACATTGCGCAAAAGTGTCATAGCTAGCGTCAAGGTCAATTCCGCCACTGAATTGGGAGAATAGCCTGGGGCATAAGCTGCATTGATTCCGAGTTCTTTGCAAGCCGCTACATCAAGATGATTAAATCCAGCGGTGCGGGTTAGCACAGTCTTAAGACCGTGTTCCTTTAAGTCAGTAATCGATTCGCGATTTAGAAAACAATTGCCGCGAATCATAATGGTTTCGTAACCATATGCATCCTGACGATTATCATTAGTGATATATTGAGGACGATAAATCAAATCGTAATTGTATTTTTTCCCCAATTCATCAAAAGTTGGTCTTTCGTATTCCCGAACGCCAAAACAAATAATTTTTCTTGTCATTTTTTTCTCCTTTAGGCAAAGATACCAGCAGATTGCACGATTGTTAATAGAATCATATATACCGGTATAAAGACAACTGATGTCAAAGTTGAAAGCAAAGAACAACTAGAGGCAAAAGTTGCACATTTATCGCTGTTGATACAATAGGTAACAGCGACAGTGGCCGGTGGAACAGCCCACATAATTGTAGTTGCAGCCACTGTGGTAAAAGTAACATTGAAGACAGGAATCATATTAATTAATAGTAATAAAACAAAGTTAAGAATAGGTCCAACCAATACTTTTATCAAGCAGTAAGCCCATACCTTCTTATCGCCAACTGCTGCTTTGAATGAAACCTTACCCAAGGTACAACCGATAGCAATCCATACTAGAGGTGAAGATAGTCCACCTATGGTCTTAACAGTATTATATAACCAAGGTAACGAAATTTGAATGTTCCAAAACACACCAGTTTTTTCATTGAAAGAGATGACCCACCAATTGTTGACATCAGTTGATCCAGGTATCAATTGCAAAGCCCAAAGAACAAAACCTACGAGAGTCGCAATGATGATAGGATTGACAAAGATTCGCTTAAGCATCGTTGCAATTCCGACGCTTGATTTTTTCTTTTCGGTCAGTGACGTATCAGTGATAGTCGCATCGTCATTATTGCAAATCGAAATGTAAGCATAAGAGTATAGGAAGACACGATAGGCAATATTAAACATATTTGAATCGTTGTAGGCCGCAGGGAAAACCGCATTGATCAACGGTTGCCCAAAGAAGGTTGTTGAACCAAAGACAAATAGAATTTCTAATACTTTTCTCTGAGTCGGATCTTTGACCCACTTAAAGATTAGTTTAGCCAAAAAGATAAAGGCAACATAAATAAAGAAACCATAGAAGAATGAGAAAATAGCACTATTGAATGTTTCGGTTGTAATCGTTGTCATAAACGCACCAAAAGCAAGGCACGGCAAGGCAACTTTCATAACGATCTTCGATAGTATTTTTCCCGTATTCTCAGGGAAAATTCTCAATTTAGTCATCGTGAAACCGACTAAAATAATCAGTACACTTTTGGCCACGGCAGTCCATAGAGACATGGAACTCAAAGCAGATCCAATATTATCTGCAATGCTTGAGTCAATAAAAAACATATACATTATCCTCCATACATCTGTTTTCGATTAACTCTATCGCAATTCATCGAGGCTTTCAATATGATACGGTCATAAACTTTATACATATTTTGAATAATATATATAGTTTTTTGCTATAATATATCTTGATCGGAGATTATTTCATAATATGAATTTAGAATATTTACATAATTTTGTCACTATTGTTGATGAAGGCACAATTCTTAAAGCCAGCAAGAAACTCTTCATTGCGCAGCCTTCACTGTCAAATCAAATAAAATACTTAGAAAATATTTATAAGGCTCCCTTGCTGATTCGAGGGGGGAGAAAAATCAGTTTGACTGAACAGGGCAAGGTCTTTTACTCTTTTGCTAAAAAGGTCAGTCGCGCCTACGAGGCGTCGCTTCAGGATATCAGTGAAATAAAAAAAGGAAACTCAGGCGTATTGCGCGTAGCTATTCCTCCAACTGTCTATCGTGATTTGATGCAGAAAAATTTTGTTACCTTCACCAAAAAATATCCCAATATGCGGTTTGATATATACGAGTTATCTTCAACGCACGCGGAAGAGGCAATCAAGAACGGCGAATGTGAACTAGCCATAACTAATGCAACCATTCGCAATAGTAATCTCTTCGAGATTCGTGTTATTTCGACTGAAACTTTTAAGGTTTATATTCCGCAGAGCAATTCAATGTACACAAAGGAAAATATCTCCATTGATGATTTGCACGATTTAAAAGTCGTATTGCCCCGAGCTTATATTGATACGATCAGCAGCTATTGTAACGAAAAGGGTTTTAATTTAAATATTGATTCGACGACGACCACATCAATTGGCTCAATTGAAATGGCCATCGTTAAGAATATTATCGCTATTGTTCCTCTTCCTGACGAGGAACAGATTTCTAAAGATTGCCTATTGAAAAATCTAATCTGTGATCACGAAAGTGTCTATACGCGAAAAGTCATATGGTCTAAGAGTAAGCCACTGTCTCCCGCTGGTGAAAATTTCTTGAAATGTCTTTTGAGTTCATCTGACAATTTAAAAAAATAATTGTTAGAACAAGCGGAATGACTTTTCCTAAATTGAAAGAAATTCTTGTCAATTTAAAAGAAAATCTTTCTAATCACTTGACAAAAGTAAGCGTTTTCATTTTAATATAGGTATGGATTATTTGTTTACAATACAAATTCCCCATCAAATATTTATTCTCCTCCTCTGAGAATAGATATTGTTTCTAGATGTTATGCAAAACACACACAACTTTAATTCTTATTCCCCCTAGAAAGCACAACATTTAAGAAACCTCTGAAGAAAATCAACGTATATTTATTTTCTTCACTCAAAGCTTGCTGTGTTCCTCTATTTCACCGGCAAGCTTTTTCTTATTCACAAATGATAATCAATTTTGTAAAATATACATTATGAGACGCAAGACATATATTTATTCTTCAAAAAAAAGAGAAGATTTTCTCACTATCGTAAACAATCAAAAGGAAATAGAACCAGGCTATAAATATCAACACAATAGTCATTTTTTTAAAGTTCTAAGTTTTATTGTCTATTATGGAGTTGCTATTCCTATCTTGTGGCTAATCTCCAAAGTCAATAATCGAACAACAATTGTCAGTAAGAAAAAAGTTAGAAAACAATTGAAAGATACTGGCTTTATTATTTATTCCAATCACACCCTGATGTCGGATGGATTTATTCCTGCCGTTTTCACTTGCTATCCCCGTCGCACCTACATTATTTCACTTGGAGAAACTCTCATGGTGAATAGACCTCTTCGCTTTATTTTGCAATTGCTTGGAGCCGTTCCTCTTCCTAGCGACTTGCATTCCGGAAAAAACTTTCTAGTGTTTCTCAAACAATGTCTAAATAAAAAATCAGCTGTGGCTATTTATCCCGAGGCTACTATTTGGCCGTATTACACCGGTCAGCGTCCAATACGCGAAGGAAGTTTTAAGTATCCTCGGATGTTTAATAAGCCGGCCATTTTTGCCTGTACTACTTTTCGCAAGCCAAGTGGCATTTTTAAGAGGTTTTTA
>JAQWCB010000080.1 GCA_028707375.1 Bacilli bacterium
ATTACCTTTCTCAAAGACTCTTTTATAGATCTTTCAAAAACGTTGATTGATTCCTGATGGAATTTATCCAGGTATCCAGGCACCTCATCTTTTCTTACAAGTTCGTTAACATATGTATCTGTGTCGAGAATATAGGTGCATTTTTTATTTGGAGCGGGATAATCTTCATTGAAAATTCCATACTGAAAAGTCTGTTGAAAATCCCCGTAATTGAGCTCCATTTTTGTCATACACCTTGTCATAGGAGTATTTAAAAAGCTAAGACATCTTGTCAAATCAGAACTTATGTATTTCCCCCAGTATTTTCCCCAATCTGTTATTTGCTTTGTTCTTGAGTTTGATATCTTTATTTGATCAATGTATCTGAAACCGATTCTTTTGATTGTTGCATTATTGTTTGTTTCAGAAATTATATTTAAAAACTCGATGAACCTTTCCTTCATCTCTTTGTAACCGGGATATTGCATGTATTCCAATGCTATGAAATTCGGATTGAGTGTAACATAACCCAAGCCTTTTTCATCTTTTGTTTTATATCTTAATCCTGGGGCACCCGCAGGTGTGTCATCTGTTGGAAAGTATTTTTTACAACAATCAATGAATTTACTGGATGAATTCTCAATGTTTAAAATTGATGCGTAATCACATCTGACGATTGTATTAGTCAAATAATCTTTTTCATATTTCATCAAAAATCACCTATTAAACAAAGAACAATGAAATAACAGTTCATATCAATCACACTGAATACAGTAATGCCGTGAGAAGTAATCTAAATGGATTTCAAAATCATATATGACATTTTTATTCATAGCGGTCATCAATGATCTCTTTTGTTTCTCTCTGATCGATCCATGTCTTACAGCACATAATTACGACTATGACGACAACGGTGGCTTCGATGTACGATTTTTTCCAGGGCAACCCGATAAAGAATCGCATCCTCAACAGTACATAAGCAGTCCAATGTCATGCTCTTGTTTTTACGGCCGTATCTTGTACACTTTTTCATATCATTACGACTATAATGGCTAATAACAGACTATTGTAAAGATAATCCAATCGTTCCTTTTCTTAACACAGTCAGACCCGCCCTTTCGTTGCAGTCCCACCCACCGCGGGTTCTTCGTAATCTGTCTGTACCACGTCCTGGCCGTTCTCCATGGCGATTACGTGTCTGGCCCGCTTGGCGCCATCCCCGGTAATCAGATACTGGTCGCCTTCCATCCGGACGGATCCGTCCGCTATGAGAGCGTTGAGGTTAGAGTGGAGCTCTGCGTTGGCCAGCTTGGTGTATCTGGAGAGCTCCGGAAGCGTCAGATACTGCTGCTCGTAAATCATCCGGAGCATCAGGGGCGGGTGCGGGTCGAGAAGCTGACAGGATGAATGCGGAGACGAGAAAATCTCCGGAGTCGTAATCGGTGGATAGAAATTTATTGTAATCATTTTATTTTAAAGCATTAACCGGTATCAAGTAAATTTTTTCACTTTTTTATCTTTTGTTTTTAAAAGCCTATCCGATATCGTAATTGTATTAAGGTCGGAGGATTCCGTAAAAGGACTACGCGAGATCGTAGAAATGATGATTTGGTGGTCTGCAAATTCAGTTGTGATAAATTTATACATTGATTCCATGTTTTTACTGTCTGTTTCTCTGTTGAATGAATCAATAATGATAGGAAACTTTACACCAAGGTATTCAGAAATGGTCTTTAAGCATGTTAATCTGTAAGCCAGTACTAATTTTTGTTTTTTGGTTCCAGTATTTCTTTTAAAATTTCTACAAAGAATTAGATTTGTTTCATCCAAAATATCAAGAACATCTAACTTCGAACAATAATCCTTTAAAGTATTGTCCATTTTATTTTTATATTCCTGTTTGGAGATTTCTTTAGCAATAGGCTCTTTAACTGCTTCAAGTTGTTTTTCAAAAATACCCAAATTGATCTTCGACTGTGTAGAATCAATTTTGTAGCCGGGCTTTGCACCCATGATCTTCGAATTCCAAATTATCTCCCCAGTGCTAAAATAATCAATTAATTCTTTCTGTATCTTGTTTATATTAGCATTTAAGTCTGCAATCTGTATTTTTTCGTAATTTAATTGCTCATCCAACATATCCTTGGAATCTTCAAAAGGATAAAGATTGTCTTTAGAAACTCTAATTTTTTCATGATTCTGCTCAATATATAACTGCATTTTGTCAATATAGTCCAATATTTCCTCGTTATGATTTATAGCAGCTATAATTGATCTTTTTCTTGCATTATGCTCTTTTAAATCGATTTTCAAACAATCTAATTCTTGCTGCAGACCAGCTATTTCATCACTGACAGAAATAGACTGTTCAGAATATTGCAATAGGTTGTTTTGACTTTGATTGCTTAAATTAAGAATATCCTTATATGTATTGATTTTTTTTTCTAATTCGTGGTATTTGATAAACAGTCTTTCATCAATATTGGAAAGACCATAAATTAATTGGTCGACATTAAAAGATTGACCATTTACGACAGTCCCTCTGTTAAAAACAACCCAACCACTTTCCTGATCGATATAAAATGTACCTAAAAGATTTGACAGAATGTTTGGATTGCTGTTATCCAATACGTATGCCAGCATTGATCTAATGCTTGCCGGCAAAATGAATGTTTTTTCACTGCCGTTGTTATACACTTCCATACTTTTTCCTTTTCTGACAAATGTGTAATCCTTATTTTTTATAGACAAGCATGTACAAATTCTATATTTTTTCGGATTTATACCTTCTGTAATAGGATTGTCAAATCCCAGTCCGTAAATAATGAAACGAACCAGGGTTGTTTTGCCCTGAGTATTCTCTTCGCTGAATATATGATTGCGAAACTCGAAAGTAGAAAAAAACTCTTCATCATTATTTGAGATTTCAATTGACTTCAGTATCAGATTCCCATCTCCGCTTTTACACCCTCAATCAGCCTAAATTTCTGCAATATCGTCTGTATAATGACTTTCAGCAATTTTTCTTCGATTATAGGTTCCAGATCCATTTCTGATACGAGGTCTTTGTAATCTTTCCAATGATCCTTTGTAAATTGAGTTGGACTGTAATTCAGCTTATCGGAGATATCGGATGTGTGACTTTTAAACAGAGTTTCACTACGGCAAATTTCATAATTCCCACTAATGCGGGAAATTAATTCGAATCTTTCTGAACATCTGGTTATAAATTTGCTGTATTGAATAGACACATCTGAGTAGTCCTCGGAGTCTTCAGCACTTATCGACTGTTCAATGCGGTCAATCTTGTGGAGAATCATGCCCCAAACAATCCTTTTTTTGTTGCATACTGCCGAACTTTTATTTCCGGCATTGTAGTCTAGATATTTTTTCCAAGTGTCAAAGACACAATCCGGATTCAAAAGTTTCAGTGTTTTTCTGTCACTCAGTTTCCTTTCCAACTTGCTACGAATCCAAGTCTCCTTTTTTTCGTCGTCGCCAATGTATTTTAAGAACTGTACGCCGTAGATATCAATACCAAATGATGTCGGTGCATATTTTTTTACGAGTTCTTTGTTTTTCTGAGAAAATTCATTATATGAGACAGTTATTCCACTGGGAAAATCATCCACAATCGTAGTATTTCCAAACATTGAATTGATGTTTGTAATGTATACCAACTGACTGCAATTGGTTTTAAATTTGATCATGTCGTCAGATAATGATTCGAATGATTTTTTGAGGTAATCGAGTGCGTTTTTACTATTCTCATCTGAACTGGATTTTGCTTGTGCACAGATAACCTTCTCATTTGATAACCTGACTACAATGTCGTCTTCACCTTCATTTTTGATAGATTGAAAATCATAGAGGTGGTCGATTAACAACGAAATTGCCGCAACTGTCTGAAATTGAAAACCGTTAATCGTACAGTTAGCTCTTCTGTCGGTTAATTTTTCTTTTACTTCTTCTGACTGTAAAAAGCAATCTTTGTCTTTCCTACCAGCATCTGTTGTTAATTCCACTGGATTACTCATATTTTCACATTCTAGAAGACCATAAAGTTAAGTGTTCACCATCTGACCCTGTTCTTTTTAACTTAGTTATCTAACTCAGCCGCTTCCCTTCGTTTTAGCCCCGCTTCTCGCAGGTTCTTCGTAATCTGTCTCTACCACGTCCTCGCCGTGCTCCATGGCGATCACGTGTCTGGCCCGCTTGGCGCCGTCTCCGGTGATCAGATACTGATCGCCTTCCATCCGGACGGATCCGTCCGTGACGAGAGTGTACAAGTTCGAGCGAAGCTCCGCATCAGCCAACTTGGTATATCCGGAGAGCTCTGAAAGTGTCAGGTGCTGACGCTCGTAGACCACCCGGAGCACCAGGGACAGGTGCAGGTCGAGAAGCCGACGGGGAGACTGCGGAGAAGTCTCCGGAACCGTCGCAGACCGATGATCGGCTGGGATACTTTCCCGGACAGCAGTGTCGGGATCCTTTCTGTTTATCAGATTTTCAATGGCAGTCAGTTCAACAGCCACGGTCTGACCAAGATCCGTAAGTTTGGCAACAGTGGTATTGTTGTCAAACCGATTGTATTTTAGAGAAATCAGTCCTGCACTCTCAAGTTCACTAAGTTTTCTCGGGTTGAGACTGTTCTTGGTAACGAACGAATATAGTTCTGTCTTTTTTAGTTCACCTTTCCGATAAAGTGCCAAGATCATGCGGATTTTGGTTTTATCGCCGATGATTACTCCGACATCGCCATTCACAAAATGCAATGTGCGTATTCCGCTCTTTATTTGACGCATGTTTTAGTATTATGCGTTCAACAAAATCC
>JAQWCB010000081.1 GCA_028707375.1 Bacilli bacterium
ATCTGCGTCTATTCGTTGACTACCGATTGGTACGATCAGGAAGAAACTGACTATCTTGGATATCCGCAATACGATCAAGATAATAATATTGTTGGCTATGTCGGCGATGTCTTTACTCGCGTTGCTTAATTAAGTATTAGAATTTTAAAAAATAGAATAAAAGGAGAAAACTATTATGAAAAAGAAAAATTTGTTAATTCTTTCGATAACAGCCTTGAGCACTCTAGTTATGGGAGCTTGTGGAACCACGACCAGTTCAACGACTGGTTCCACTTCAACCCCCACAACTAGCCAAACAACTTCGGAAGAATCAACCTCGGATGAGGTAACATCGGAAGTTACGACGAGCGAAGAGGTTACTTCGGAAGAATCAACTTCCTCGGAAGAAGAAACAAGCGAAGAGACATCTTCTACTCCAGTTGTTGAAACTTACAGCGTTGAAGTGACCGTTAATGACAAGGTAACAGTGACGGTCGACAAGGCCGAGGCAAAGGCTGGTGAAACAGTTACAGTGAGCGTTGGTCAAGTTGCTGACGACAATGTTCTTGTGAAAGTTGAAGTGTTGAAGGCTGATGATTCTGCGGTTGAAGTTACGGCTGAAACTGATGGGACATATACCTTCATCATGCCTGAGAGCGATGTTTCAGTTCATGCTGTCACCCGCGAATTGGCGGTGAATACAGTCAGTTATAATTCCGATGATAACATTGCTATCTCGGGCGATGAAAGTGCGAAAGAAGGCGATTCAGTTACTATAAAGGTCGCATATACCGATGGCTTCGCCCTCGATAAGATCAATGCTACCAGCGGCGATACCGAAGTGGCATTAACAGCGGTCAGTCCGGTGGAATATTCTTTTACCATGCCGATGGGTGCTGTTGAAGTAAGTGCGACTTCGAAGGCTGCAACAACCAATGATTATTCCAATAAGATATATCGCGGATCAATAAATTATGATGATGATACTGCCTATGGTTACCAAGTTGACTATCAATTTACATTTAGAATTAATACTTTGACCATAGCTAGTTTGGATAACGCTGATGAATATACTGATATTGTTTTTGAGAAAGCCCCGTTCTTTTATGATGAAGATCTTAAGGTGATCACTGCCTACACTGCTTCTAAAACATATGTTTTCAATATAGACAATGAAGCCGGAAGCGATAAGTTAATTTATAAAGGTGGATTTGAAACGATGTATGAACCTTCATCGGATAGTTCAAGCTTCTCAGTTTACTATCCTCGTTCAAATGTCTTCACAAATGTTGCCTTTGAGTTAGAAGTAGCTTATCTTAGCGTTGGTGCTACTGAACCCGTACAACAGAGCGAATATACTTTCGGAGTATCCGTTCGCGATGCATATTTAGATGACTATATGGTGGGCGCAGTTAGAGTTGTTAAACGTGGTGATAATAGCGTTCAAGTCCCTTTGACGGATAATGGTGATGGAACATATACTTTCATCGTTCCAGCTTTTGATGTTGAACTTCAAGCTGATTCTATTGAACTTGTTAAGATTGTGGGACATAAATACAATACGGTTGGGTGGTACGAAGATTCTTATTTTGGCGATTCGGTTTCATATTCAATGTCCGTTGAATTCTTCGCGGATGGCGTTGCGGATTTCGAGTATACGAGCGATGTTTCTTCCGATAATATTTCTGCTGCTGATGCGAGTTATATCGTTGACTCAGTCAATCGCACAATTTCAGTTACGGCTGATAGTAAAACCTTTGCTTTCGCTTTTCTCAGCGATACAGATTTAAATCAAATAAGTCTCACCTCGACAACCCTAGGAATTGATTTTGATAATGTCAAATTGTCGGATCGTCGCTTTATAGTATCCTTGGTTGATAACGATCATGTTGAAATGACTTTAAACTCCACCGCTTATGTCTTTGCTAATGAAACAAAGGAATTCAGCGTCTCAGTCGCGGATGGATATGAATTCAAGTCTATTTCTGCCGCTGATGCTAGCGGAGCGGATGTGGAACTAACTGAAGTGACAGAAGGAACTGACTACAAGGTAGTTATGCCTTACTCCGATGTATTTATTACAGTTGTAACGGCTGAAATACCCGCTCAGGATGCACCTGTATTAGGATTAAAGTATTCAGCAGAAGTTACAGGTTATACTGACTATGTGGATGATGACACTTATGAATATGAGAAGTGCAATTACAACGTTTCCTTCGATTTTATTTCTAAGACCGAAGTTACTATTGTTGCTTATTCTACTACTGGATTTACAACAGGTACTCCTGATGATATTGATGAAACTGTAGCTTATACCTATGATTTTGATAATGGGATTGTCACAATTGAAGGTAGTTCATCCAAAACTTTGACATATAACAGCGATGGGACACTTACTTGTAATTACAAGTTATCAACAAATATTGATGGAACTAGAAATGCAATTTTCACAGCGCCAGTTGTTATTCCTGTTTCAGGTAAATCGTATACAGGCACAGCCGATGGTACCAATGATGACAACTGGGATTCAAGTCCATATGAATGTACTTTTGATTTTACATCAGACTCCCAAGTTCATATCAAGATGGAAATAAAAACTTGGGACAACGGTGGCTCGGAAAACGAAACAGTTTCATATACTTATGATGCTTCCACCAAAACAATTACCATTGATGGCAATTCTTCAAAGACGTTGACTGTCAATAGCGATGGTTCACTTACTTGCCATTATAAAGTTGATACTGGTGGATATGTTGATTTTACTGGTGTGGTTTTCAGTTTGAATTCGTAATTCTATATTAGTAATTTGCCTCCTAGTTGTACTGGGAGGCTTTTTAAATGCTCAAAAATTCTGATGCAGTAAGCTTTTAATCTTATAAATTAATGCGAAACATATTTAATTATTTTTCTCCGATGTGGCTTTCCCATTATGCGAATTTGGAAAGACAATAGTTTTGATGAAACGTGACAATAAAATAGTGAAAAAGTGAAATTAAAACCAGTGATTTAGGGCGATTTTTTTGAACATTGACAATATTTTAATATAATAGCAATTGCTTTTTAAACCTTATATAATTATAAAAGAAGTTAAAGGCTAATAGTGTTGGTTTTTACCGATCTGAAAGGTGTGATTCATATTGAAAATTCGTAAGAGGATTCTAGGAATTATCAGTTTGTCAGTCGTGGCAATATTCACGATTGGCTATTTGGGTTATATTCTTTCAGATGGAAATAATCCGACTAAGATAAATCCAAGTGAAGTTGAAATAGATGATGATTACGATCGAGCCTTTGAAGGAAGAATTGTTAGCAAGGAAAACGAATATGCGGGTGAAACATATACGTCAAATCTAGGATATCGAGTTAACGATGATGATTTAACCGCTTGTGTCAATATGGGAGACAACGATCCGAAGGTATTGACGACATTGGTTATCCCTTCTTTTTATACAGAAGGTGAAAACGTTTATACGGTTACAGCTGTCGACTATTCAGGATTTGTTAATATGACCGCTTTGACAAGCGTTACCTTTAATAGTCCATCAAATATTACTCTCATTGATACGCAGGCATTTGCTAATGATATAAATTTGATAACTTTTAATGCTTCAGTTAGTGGAACTTGTACCATTCCTGAGAATTTAATAGAAATATATTCATCGACATTTCTCAACTGTTCATCATTTACGGAATTGACTTTCAATGGGGATGGTGTCACCAAGATTGGCGACAACGCTTTTAATGGTTGCTTGGGATTAAAAGAGGCTTTGCTATTTAAATATAATCTTGTGACAATCGGACGTTCATCTTTTGCCAACTGTATCAATATTCCTTCAATAATGCTGCCAGGCGGGGTGAATACAATTGGGGATTACGCTTTCTATGCTGATAAGAATGTTTTGCTATTTGCCATTCCGGATTCTGTTAATTCAATCGGAGTAAATGCCTTCCGTCTGTGTTCAAAGGCTACGGCATATATCGGGGCTTCCGAAAAATATCCTCAGGGGTGGCCCACTGATAACAATGATAGTGTTTCTAGCGATGGCGATTGGAATTATGCTACTTCAAATTATGAGATTGAAGTAATTACCAATACCAATAACATAATGGCAACTGACGATTTTTATTATACTTCAACTTGGGATTCGACCTATTCAATATATCGGATTACCATATTTAAATTTATCAATACCAATATTAGTGAACTAGTTATTCCTGCCACTTTGCCAGTCTTGGGAAATGAGAATAACAACAATTTGTTAGTTTCATCTTCTGGAACTGAGTATGGAGTGGTAACCAATGTATACGGTGGAACATATGATGGAAACAATATGTCGCTTTATGGAGCCTTTGGCGATGATGGAACCTGTAATAATCTTACTGATATAACCTTGCCAAATACGTTGGAAAATATTGAACAGTATGCTTTTGTCGGCTGTACAAACTTGAGTTCATTAACCTTCGTGGATGCCGGAGAATATTCGACTTTTAGTTTGGGTAGCGATCCGACTATTTACAATATGGGTGATTTCGGTCTAACCGGTCTTACGACGATTGATGATTATGCCTTTTGCATTGACTATGTTGACATGTACAAAGATGATCACACCAGCGATAATGAGACCAATCCTCCGATAACCAGCCTTGTTTTGCCCACGACGATTAAGTCGATTGGGCATGCTGCTTTTGCTCAGTGGAGTCGCATACAAAGTTTAGTTTTTGCAGGAGCCGAGGATGGAACTTCTAATCTTCAGACAATTGATGATTATGCCTTTTGTAATCTTGGTCACAATTCTTCAAGTC
>JAQWCB010000082.1 GCA_028707375.1 Bacilli bacterium
GCCTTGATACACCTTCATGATATTAAAAGTTGGAGAATTGACGATTTGCTTTATTCCTAATCCCAAAGCAATTCCTTTGGCAAAGGCTGTCTTGCCAGCGCCTAAATCACCATTAGCCAAAATGATGCTTCCAGGTTCGAGTCCTCGAGCCAAGGCCTTAGCGATGATTTGTGTTTCATAAGCGGAATGAGATATGAACCTCATAATATTATTCACCTCGATGTCTATAGTAGTATTTATCATTAATCTGTTTCAGATAATTGTCATACATTTTATAATTTTGTTGGTCATCAAATGGAAAACTGGATTTTTTAAGTACATTTTCAACCTCTAGCAAGGTCAGTTCAATAACTTTTTTCAACTCTTCGGAATAGCCATAATCTTTTGCGTAGCGATGGTATTCCCCCCAGTCCAACTCCCTAATCTTTCCTTCCTTATCCTTTTTCAAGTCTAAGTCGTAGTCAATAAATTGGAAAGTGTTCAAACTGGTGCGAAGCGTTGGGGAAGCAATATTGACATAGTATTCAATAATTTTATCGGAAATAAACATAACGATAATATTATAGAAATGTTTCTTGGAAAGAATATAGATTGAGCCTTCCGGTGCTCGCCATTCTCGTCCATCGTGTTCGATAACTTTTGCGCGCGTCGCGGCTAGATAATAGAATTCATCATCTTCCTTTAGAAAGTTAGTATTAGACCATAATCGATGAGATGAGCCATCATGCTTGTAGGATTTAATCTGTGTTTTGAGCATTATTTACTTAAGCAATCAACTATATCTAGAACGCGACGAACATCATTTTTATAAATCTCAAATGGTTTGCCTTCAACTGGTTTCTGCATAGGAATTTCCATAACAGTCTCATTGTAATTCAAGCACACCTTCAATCCCTTAGTATTGAAAGATACGATGACATTTTCCAACGAAGTATTGGGAGCAAAGCCGTTGAGCGCTTCAATAAGTTTTTCATTCTTTAACAATTTATTAGCTTTTTCTTCATTCTTAACCCAGCAAAGATAAGTCGCATTTAAATCAGATATTGTCGTCTCGTGGTACTCGTCTAAAAATGTTGGCAAGCAGGCATTCGGACCGCGCATAAGCAAGATGAAAGACTCATCATCATTCGCAACTACCGGAAGTGAAAAATATTTTCCAAAAATACCAAACGATTCGGTTGGCGTTCCACTTTTTTTCTTTTTCTTATCGGTTGATGCTTCGCCACCTTCAGGAGTCTCCAAAGGTTTTTGATATGGAATGCGAACCGCCAATTCCGATGACTTAATCTCTTTACCTTTATATAATCCTTTAACAATATTGCGCGAATTAAAATTATTGATGGTCTCAAAATAGTGGGCTTCAATGATGTCATTTAACTCCGCTTTGCCTTTAGGGGCAACGCTCATTTGACTCAAGCCCTCTTGATCAAAGACATATTGATCCACGCCAACTATAACATCGCGAACGTAATCGTCAACCGAAGCATATATTTTCTTTCTGCCGCGAGAAGAGAAAACGAAAGAAATGATTATCACAACGATAGCAATACCAAAAATAGTATACGAAATCCAGGCCAGTTTAGGATCGAGCATCGTATTTAAAGCGAAACCCAAAATAAGTAAAGCCACACTGATAATCATCGTAATAGTTGATGAGCGGCGCGAGCTCTTCATAATGTCATCAAAACTCTTGCGCTTTTCATTGACATATTCCTCACACGCAAAGTCCTCTGGACATTCGGGTAGAGGAATAAACTCGTCAACCTTACTTTCTTTTGTCTCTGCATCACTACTCGATGGATTTATTGTTTGTTCAATCTCGGTTTCTTCATTATTCGTCTTTTCTAAATCATTGCTTTTGTTAACTTCAAGCTCTTCTTCTTTTTCAATCTTTGTCTCGTGGTTTTTTTCAGCCATAATAAACTCCTTACCTATTTACTACAGTAAATACATTATAAAATATTATAGCATGTTAACTAATAATTGATTAAGTAAATATACACTTTTTTCATGGTATATTTTTTCGATTTTTTGAAATAAGTTGACTCAATAAATATAAGAATTAAACAAAATAGATCAAAGAATTATTCCAATATTTTAAATTACAAACTCCACGAATTAGCAAATTTAAGCCGCGCTTTTTCACCGCGCATAGCCTGCAGGGTTCGCAAAACTCTATTGATATGATTTTCTAGATAGGCAGAAATTTCCTGCTGATTATCAATAAAAGCCTTGACTACTTTTTCATCAAGTTTGCCACTATCTACCATGTCTTGTAACTCCTCAATCGTTTTCTCCATTGGATAAGCATCTTTATAGGAACGATGAGCCATCAAGGCGGAAGCGATATCAGCCACCGCGATAATGCGTTTATTGATGTCAATTTCCGAGCCTTTCAAACCGCGAGGATAACCGGAGCCATCAAGCCGTTCGTGATGCGAGTAAGCAATATCAATAACCTGAGGATCTTTGATACATCCTTCAAGAATCTCTTTGGTATATTCATCGTGACGTTTCATAATCTTTCTTTCCTCATCGGTCAATTTACCAGGTTTTTTCAAAATTGAGTGATCGATGCGAGCTTTGCCGATATCGCAGAATAGCCCTGCGGTATACAGTACGCTCAACTGATGTAAATTCAAATTCATATATCGTCCCAACAAGTAACATAAGCTCGAGGTCATTCGCGAGTGAAACATTGTCTCCGTATCAAAGAACTCGAAGCAGTAAGTCGCCATAAATAAGTAATTTCGCACAACGTCGCGACGGAAGTACATAGCTGACAAGTACTTGTCTATCGTATCTCGGCACTTATTTGTTTTTAAATCATCCAAGACACTCGTTTTCTCTAAAAGATAGATCATATCTTCGACATCTTGCTTATAAAAAATCTTCCCAGCATTCTTATTTAATAACTCGATGGTGCGCTCGCGAGAAATGCCGTTCATCTCCGCAACATCAATCCGGTCACAAATGTGGAGTTTAACCCCAAGTTTATAAAATGGATTAACCTGTTCGCGATCAACTCGGCCGTGGTGAAACAAAACAATCTCTGAATATTTTTTCAAAGGTGAAAAATACTTTAGAAATAAGTAACTCGAAAGAGCGTGCCCATAGGTGTCCTTCGGGTTAAATGACTTAAACTCTGTCTCTTCTTCATCGGACCATATCATTCCAATGTCGTGAAACAAGGCGGCAAAGACTAAACTTCTCGTTGTTTTTGTATCTAGTTTCTGACGTTTGGCTAAACTTAAAACAATGTAGGCCACGCGTTCGCCGTGTTCCAATACTTTACGATCGATTTCTAAGAAAATGTTTTTAATGATCTGCCACGTATCGGAAATGCTAAAAAGGGATTTAAATTCATCGTATTCATCTTTGGAAAAGTCTCTAATCATGCTGTTGCTCCTCTATCGGTATCTTTATTTCCTCAATCTTTTTCAATTTGCGATTCATAGCTCTAGTCCGAACACCAACCAAAGTCTCCATACTCTTGCCGGCTTTAGTAATATTATCCTGCGCTTTAGTCAATGCTTCCTCAAAAGTACCAAATTCCTTTTGTACATCGCGGAGAACGTCGTAAATAGCGGCAGAATTCTTCTGCAGAGCCAAGGTTTTAAAGCCCATCGAAAGCGAATTGAGCAAAGCAGACATAGTCGAGGGTCCACTGACTACAACGTGATAAGTATTTTGAATCTCCCGGACCACATCGAGATTCATCACTTCGGAATACAGCGATTCAAAGGGCAAGAAAAGAATGGCGAAGTCCGTTGTATTTGGCGTATCGATATATTTAGTCGATATATCCTTGGCTTCCTTTTTCAATTCGTTCTTCAAGACTTGACGTGCGCGACGAACTTCATCAGCATCGCCTAAATCATATGCGTGCTGCAAATCTTCATATTTATTGAGAGGAAATTTCGAATCGATAGGAAGCAAGACCTTGCCTTCTTTATTACCCGGCAAAATGACAGCGAACTCCACCGGATCGCGCGATCCTTTTTTCGTAATCACATTGGTTTCATACTGCTCTTCTGTCAGTATGTCCGAAAGAATATTTCCAAGCTGGGCTTCGCCAAATATTCCCTTGGTCTTAACATTATTTAAAACATTGTTGAGACTGCCCACTTTGTTAGAAACGTCTTGCATCTTGTCCACAACACCGATGACCTTGCTAAGCCCATCGCTCACTTCTTTAAATGAAGCAGTTATGCGATCATTTAAGGTTTTCTGAAGTTTTTCATCCACGACGTTTCGCATCTGATCAAGTTTTTTAGCGTTCTCACTCGAAAGATTATTGATCTGCGTGTTGATAGCTTTTCGCATATTATCAAGTTGAGTCTCCGTCATCTTATTCGTTTGGCTTATTTGATCTTTCATGTCGCCAATCGATTTATTTACGCGTTCTTTCAAATCGTTAATGGAGTTCTTTTGGGAAGCACTGAGCGTTTCGAAAGACAACTTCAAAGTTGAAGACAGTCCCATTATTGAACTATTTATCGCCGCATTGATCTCAGCTGAATAATCTTTTTGATCAACTTTCTTTTCCTTATATAGTTTAAAAAGGAAAAATAGACATACCAAAATTAATAAGACGACAATAATTCCAAAAATCAATATCAATATACCTTCAGTGTTCATAATCTCCTTCTTTCATATATTATTTATTTCTTATATTTATATTGTATCAAATAATATGTAGTTGTGGGAATTATTCAAATTTTTACTTCGTATTTTTAACTTTGTGAGAATTTTTAAATATGCGCCAAACTTTTTTAAA
>JAQWCB010000083.1 GCA_028707375.1 Bacilli bacterium
TCATCACCTTCCCACTTAATAGAATATGGAGGGTTAGAAACAATAACATCAAATGGCTCGTCATCCCAATGCTGAGGTTTAATCAATGTATCTTCACAAGCAATACTAAATTTATCGAAATCAACATCATGTAAAAACATATTGATTCTGCATAAGTTATAAGTCGTTATATTTTTCTCTTGACCATAAAAGCCTTGCTTAATATTATCCTTACCTAAAATTTTAATCGCTTTTAAAAGCAAAGAGCCCGATCCACAAGCAGGGTCATACACTTTATTTACTTCTTTTTTTCCAACCACCGCAAGCCTTGTCAATAATTCTGATACTTCCTGAGGAGTATAATACTCTCCGCCTGATTTTCCTGCATTAGAGGCATACATGCCCATTAAATATTCATAAGCATCGCCAAATGCATCAATAGAATTATCTTTAAAATTGCCAAGTTTCATACCAGCAATTGATGTTAGAATCTTTGTTAATGTTTTATTTCTCTTTTCCACTGTGGATCCAAGTTTATTGCTATTAACATCAATATCATCAAACAAGCCCGCAAAATCAGATTCACTATTTGAACCTTTGGCAGATTCTTCTATATGCTTAAACGTTTTTTCAAGAGTCTCATTAAGATTTTCATCTTTATCAGCCTTTTTAACCACATTTTCAAATAACTCAGAAGGCAAAATGAAAAAACCTTTTTCTTCAACTAAACCACTTCTTGCGTTTTCAGCTTTTTCATCATTAAGATTTGCATAATCAAAGGAATTATCTCCAGCAGCGTGCTCTCCATCGTTAATATATTTAGCAATATTTTCAGAAATATATCTATAGAACATTATGCCTAAAACGTATTGTTTAAAATCCCAGCCATCAACTGCTCCTCTTAAATCATTTGCCACATTCCAAATAGATTTATATAGTTCAGCTCTTTCTTGCTCTCGATTTTTCGCCATATTATTCATTCTCCTCTAAATTATTTTTTCTAGATAATTTCATCAATTCTCTCTTCTTTTTCATTGTTGGCTTGTGTCTCTTTTTTCCCCATCTATTGAATGTATTAAAAGAAAATTCCAATAAACTAGTAAACTCTGTTTGTGTTATTACCTTTTTATTACGTAGTTTTTTACCATGTCAGTCCAGTACATAATAAAACCTCCATATTTTATTTATGATAAAATTATGACACTTTTGTGCAAGTTTTTACACACTAAAAAGATTTTTTTAGGAAAAACATTTATGTAAATCAAATTTAGGTTAAATTAATACTGATTTTTGAATGTCGTTGCGCATTATGAAATACTAAAAATTCCAAATATAATTGTATCGCAAAAGAAGGTATGCGTGACAGTACAATTCTTACTGGTATATGTAATGTTTAAATAAAATATATGCATTATATTCCAAATGAATATAAGTTATTTCCCCTTTAATGCTTTACATTTCGGACACTGATAATTTTGATTGTCTTTAAAATGATCTGGTCTAGTTGACCATTGATATCCACACACATTACATTTATAATCGGCTTTTTTAGTTGATCCTCGGTAAATTAAGCAAATTATTTTCCCATTTGTTTCAGCATCAATTTTCCTTTTGTATTTATCGTCACGAATATTGATATTATCTTTATTGTTCACGATTGGTCTCGCAATTTTTGATTTTGGTTTTCTAATTACTTTAGGCGTAATTTCGATTTTGGGCATAGTTTCAGGATAAATGATACTTGAAACAATTAATTTACCATTTTCTTCAGATGAACTTGCCACGATGGAATCATTCCAAAGTCTAGTAACATTATATTCGGTAGTATATTGAAGACCACTAATAATCCTTGATATTCTATACATATCCGTATCAGTGACACACTTAATATTATTAGAAATAATAAGAGTCTCACCACAACTTTGCCTTGCAACGGACTTTTCATAATTATTGAGCAACTCTGGACATCTGTTCTTTAATAAACTTTGAATGTCGTTATATACGTATTTTCTTACCATTGAATCAGCATAATAAGGTATAATCGAATGATTTAATGGATTTATATAAAGATGATTATAAAGATTTATATCAACAATACATCCATGAATTCTACCATCGCCCCCAATTCTTTTTATCTCAGATGAAACATCTTTTTGTAACATTTCATACTTTGATAAGAACAATCTCACTGATTCTGAATACTTGGGCAAATTTTCATAAAAATATTTTGGAGTATTATTTCCGATTTTCTTTATTGATCCACCATTCAAAATGAACATATTCCCATTATTTTTCTTCATTAGAAACATATATGCTCTCTCTCGTTTGATCATATATATTTTCTCGTATTCTCTATTGAATGTTATAATCTTTCCAATACCATGGTAGAATTCTAAATAGTCATTTTTTGTAATTTCGTATATTCCATTTTTATAATTGGCAAACCAATCAAAGCCAATGTTTATGGATAATTGCTTTAAAGAGAATCTCCTTCCTCTATATCCCACTTGATTATCTGCATATATTCTTTTTTTACCATCGTCATAGAAAAAATTGCGATGTGTATGCCCGTTGACGTAAACAATTCCTCTTTTTGCATGGATGTTTTCACCTCCCCAATCCTTCATCGGCATATGGGTCAAAATAATTAAATTCTTGTCTTTTAGTACATTTGTAACCTTTTCATAAAGGTTAAGAAATATGGTACTCCATTTTGCTTCACCTTCCCTATCTAAGACGCCCATATATATTCCATTATCAGCATTGAATTCATCGCTCATACCAGCGAAGCCTATTCCACCAAAAATTATTAATTTGGCACTTCTCATCTTATCCCTCAGTTTATCAAGTGACATCTTTGATAATTCTTCTTCAGTAACTTCATTCCATTCCCATTCATTTTCCATATAAAAAAGATTATTTTGAACTAAGTGCATTTTGCCATGACCATTTTCTTCCAAAACAGCTCGATATTTTTCTATTATTGTTTTGAGAGAGAATTGAGGAAATGCCCACAATTCATGGTTCCCTAGCGTGAAGAAAAAATCATTTTTTCCATTACAAGTACTTAAATTTATTACAAATTTTTGAAAGATATCAAAATCGCCTGAGGTATCTCCTCCAATTAAATTAATACTAGTTGATTGCTCATCAATTGTTTTTGCTATTTTATTTATAACATAATCAATATCCTCAGCGGTTCTACATTTATTTTCCCTTAATCTATATAGAAGATGGATATCTGTAATATATGAAATTTTGTCGGTATAATCATAGTCTTCAGAGCGCTCCATTAATAAATTTTTGACTGTGTCAAGTTCATTTTTTTCCACTGATTTGAAACTTTTTGTCTTAAACATATTATCTGGCAACAAATTCAGCTGAAGACCAAGTTTTTCGGCGATATTACTCCTAACAATGATTCCGTCAAACTTCAATCCTAGTAATGATTTTATATTTTCAATTCCATCGCATAATAATAAATTTGCATTAGATAAATCACCATTTAAAAAATGAACAAAGTCGAAAAATTTATCGAAATTCTTTTCGCTTTCAAGAATAACAATATCGTTTGCATCAATCCATTTTTGACTAACAACAAATTTACCATTAATGAATTCCTTCTTTATTTCATATGATCTATATTCTTTGGAAAGTGGAAATTTGGTTTCCCCATCAGTTTTATATTTTGATATTTCTTCTTTAGAGACTGGTGCTTCCAACAAATTTGCTCCACATAAATCTCCATCTACGAATGATATAAATTCATCAAAATTTTCAAAGAAATTATATTGATTCAGGTTTGAATTCATGATGTCAAAATCAAGGAAGGATACAAAATATAGTTGCGAATCGAAATCAAAGCCAAACCTTTTTCTCATTCTTAGTGTTCCACTATCGTATTTTGTCAATATATCTTTGAAATCTTTAATTCTTTTCCTTCGTGTAGAGCAACTACATTCTCCAACATAGTTATCAATCATTTTCAAAGCTGAATCCCTGCCATAAGTAAAAAGAATTGTACCAAAGGATATGCCATTAAGAATATCGTGTTTGCAAGCAAATTCAATGGCTGACTTCTTGACAATCTCTTTGTCTCTTCGCAAAATAAATGAAAAGAAAACATTTATTGAGTTATAAAAATTGAATTTACCTACAAAATCTTGTTGCTCTTTTTCCAAATCATCTAGTGTTGATACAGGATCACATTTTTTAATGTAATCAAGCATCTCTTTCATTCTATTAACATTTATTGCTGCATTCTTTGCCTTGTCTGATTGAATTTTATCGAAGGAGTAAGAATCAATTGTCTCATGAGTAAAAGAATCACGATTTATTTTTCTGATATCAATTCTATTTTTCTTAATTTCGCTATTAGAAAATTTATATCCGTAAAAGCAAGAATTATCATAGATATCTCCACGAACATAATCAAAAAACTCATTGAAAGATTCAAAAATTTTCTCCTCTTTTCCAACTCTCAAAGAATTGTCAATCAATTTATATTCAATCACATAAAATTTATCAGATAATATGTCATACCACCTTTGTCCAAATATTTTTAAATCAATTCCATGATTCTTAATATAATCAAGAATTGCAATTTGCCTAGTCGTTTCCAATTCTGAAAATCGAATCTCCTTTCCTATATCATCCATTTTTTTCTCGGTCATAGATGATTTGGGATAATTTATAATTTCTTTTGTTTTTTTATTCATATTATTTACTTAGTTTATTTCTTGCCCCGCTTTTATAATCTTGAAGATTGTTAGACAATTTCTTTTCATAT
>JAQWCB010000084.1 GCA_028707375.1 Bacilli bacterium
AACGAGAATTGGCGATGCAGCTTTCGCTAAAAGTCAGTTAAAGTCAATTAATATTCCTGCCAGTGTAAACTACATAGGCGCACATGCTTTTAACAGTGCCGTAAATTTAGAAGCAATAGTTTTTGATGAAGATTCAAGCTTGACGACGATTGAAGCTTACACATTCGCCGGTACTACAAATCTAAAATCAATAATAATTCCTTCAAATGTAACACGCATAGGAAATAATGCTTTTAGTGAAGCAATCGCTTTAGAAACAATAATAATTCCTTCAAATGTAACACACATAGGAAATAATGCTTTTAGTGAAGCAATCGCTTTAGAAACAATCACTTTTGACAAAGATTCAAGCTTGACGACGATTGGAGATTACGCATTTGGTGGTACAAAAAAATTAAAATCAATAATAATTCCTTCAAAAATAGTACACATAGGAAAAAATGCTTTTAGGGAAGCAATCAGTTTAGAAACAATTACTTTTGACAAAGATTCAGACTTGAAGACGATTGAAGATTACGCATTTGCCGGTACAATAAATTTGAAATCAATAGTACTGCCTGATGGAGTTAAATCCATTGGTTCATTTGCCTTTTCTGAAGCTAGAAGTCTAACTAGCATTATAATTCCCAATAGTGTTACATTTATTGGTTCAGATGTTTTTGGGGGGACCGCTAGCCTTGAATCAATTACAATACCTTTTGTAGGAATTTCAAGAGAGGCAACGGATTGGCAAGCAGTATTTGGAATTATATTTGGAAAAACAGAATATGATGAAACTTACGAAGCAAATGGATATTACTTACCAAATACATTAAAAGAAGTTATTGTAACAGATGCAACAACCATTGGTGGAGGCGCATTCCGTGAGGCATACAGCCTCACTTCAATAGTAATTCCAAATAGCGTAACAAACATTGGCAATTTTGCCTTTTATAAGACAGGATTAACTTCATTCGTGATACCAAGCAGTGTTACGAGCATTGGTTCCTATGCCTTTAATAGCGTTTATGGTCTCAATTCAATAGTAATACCAAGCAGTGTCACAAATATTGGAGAATTGGCTTTTAATAGTCTTTCGAGCAAATTTTATCTGGAGGCTGATTCTAAGCCGTCGGGATGGAGCGCTAATTGGTATTTTTATAATTATTCGGAATTCATTTATTGGTCGGGGCAATGGCATTACGATATGAGTGACAATCCAGTACCTAATAATTAAATCCCTTTGATATCTAAATGAAATATATATTATGAATAATATTGCATGTTATTGAAACTATGTTATAATCATAACCTAAAATTCATTTTAATTTACAATCTATAGCAATCTACAAGATACATCATTGAGTATTGAGAAATAAAAACAAATATGGTAAAATATAAAAAAACAATATAGTATTCAATATGTATCACTTTGTGTTATATTTTATTTTGAATATTGTAAGAGAGTAATATATGTAAAAGATAATTTGCTTAATAGTAATTTTGTTATGTATAGGCGTGCTTGCAGCTTGTAATAGTGGTGTGGAAATCAAACTGTCATTTATTGTGGATGGTGAGGTATATCATACTATAGATACAACAGGCGACGGGATAATAACGCTTCCAGACAATCCTACAAAAGATAGTTATGTTTTTGAAGGTTGGTTTTGGGAAGATGGCAGAATGTTTACTGCCAACTCTTTAAAGAATACGCCTGTACAGTCGAGTTTCTCTGTATATGCTAAATGGAAGTCCCAAGGTGAAGACCAGCAACCCATTACCTATACCATAACTTTCGACAGCAAAGGCGGCAGTGCAGTAACTGCTATAACAAAGGAGGCAGGCGAAAGCATAATCGCACCTTCAGCTCCCACAATAGAGGGATATACATTTGAAAATTGGTATACAGATAATAATACCTTTGAAAACAAGTATGAATTTACCACTATGCCTAATGAAAGCTTTACTCTCTATGCTAAATGGGATTGGAACGGCCAAAGTGATTATGATGGAAATGGATACTATCGTGTTGGTGAATATATCTATTTTGGCGATTACCCACAAACAATTAAAGACAGTAATGTCGCCGTAGGCACTGCTACAGATAGTCGCGGCTATTATTTAGGCAGTGATAGTTTTTACTATACAAAAGTAACAGCGTCTCCGGTTGATTGGGGATATACTTTTTCAACAGGAGATAGTGTAAAAAAAGGTGTAGAATACTATTTTAAGGTAGAACCAATTAAATGGCGGATATTAGACATTGATGATGATGCAGCATTAATTTTATGCGAGAGCATAATATTCAACAAAGCTTTCTATGAAAATTGTGATGAGAGAGTAATAGCCGGAGAAATTATATATCCTAATAATTATAAACATAGTGATATAAGAACATGGTTAAATAATGAGTTTTATAACACTGCTTTTAATGAATTGCAGCAAGAACTCATAAAAGTTTGCACAATTGATAACAGTATTTACAGCACAGGAGAAGATTCTAATCAATATGTATGCGAAGATATTGAGGATAAAATTTTCTTACCAAGTTTACGTGATATGGTAAATATTAATTATGGATTTGATTCTGATGAAAATGAATATGATATAGCAAGAACAAGATTAACAAGTGATTATACAAGAGCTGCCAGTGCCCGCATGTCAATGCACAGCAGTAGTTATGGCTATGGTGAATGGTGGTTGCGTTCTCCGTTAAACACTGGTTCAAGCAGCATACGTTTTGTCATTTCAGATGGTTGTATTATTTCTTATAATGTAAATCAAAATATTATTGGAGTTGTTCCCGCTTTGAAAATAAAGATTTTCTCAGCGTAAGGCGAATGATAATCAGAAATTTCATCAATTCGACGCATAGTGGGCAATCTGTATGCGAGAATTAGTGACTTTTGCGCCCTAATGCAGTCACAAAGCGGACTTCCTGCAGTAAATGGGTCAAAATAAAAACAAAACGCCATTGGACTATCACCATTCAAAGACAATAGGAGAACACAAAGGGATTTGAACTATTTATCAAATAGGCAGTTAACAGGGTGTTATATTTAATTATTGCACCTATTTTATGATAGAGATTATTCGGATTATGGCGATGCGAATATGCATTCGGTTGTGAAGCACGATTATACATTAAATTGGAAGAATAAGTGATTTTTCAGGAAAAATCAACAAAATGGATTGAGCCAAATTCAACGGAATGCTAAAGGAAAACAAAAATGAATAGAAAAGATCCGCATGAAAAAATAATTGAGATTAACTGCATCGTTTGTGACGCACCATGGGATAATTACAAAAGCGAACTTAAAATTGCCTCTAATAAAGACTAATTCTGCTTGCTGTCTCAAAAATGGGACAGTTGTACCTTTACATAAAATGTAAATTTTGATAAATTTGAAGAAAAGAGGTGAAGAGAAGGATTATATGGAAGAGAAATTAACAGGAGAAAAAGAAGCTGAAGATAATGAAGATTTAGAAATCGAATTTGACGAAAGCGGAATGCTTCTTTCTCTTGAATGCGGCAAAGATTATTCAATATACTACGACGAAGAACAAGAAAAATTTCCTTTGTTAGGTCTAGCCTATAGAGAATGGGACAGCGATCTCATAAAATAGATATTAGAAAACGGTGTTGATTGCAATTGCAAGGAATACGATGAGGCAATTACACGATTTTCTACAGAAGGAAGTTATCAGCATATTTGTGAGAAGGCTCATTTTGTCGGAAGTCATTATTTCATGGCAGTTGAATTATTACTTGCATATAAAAACGGTCAAGACTATAAGAATATTTTTGAATTCGATGCAGCCATTGGCAAAAGCATCAAAGATATTAAGGCGATCTACTCTTCCGATCTAAAACGAGATGTAGAAATTGGCAAATTAAATTTTAGACCGGAAGACAAAATTTGTTTAGAAACTGATGAACATATATTGGTCGTCGAATATTCGAATATTTATGTTGCACCGAGTAGTCTGTTGGATTATGATAAAGCTGTTAGTATTATTGAATTTATACCTGAAACAAATAACAGAATTATTAAAAATATTGAATTTTCTACTACCGAAATTCAAGAAGGGAATTTGGATATCATTCTACCCAATATTCATATATATTTAGATAGCCATTCAATAATCAGTTTTATAAGAGAAAATGTACATACTATATCTTTTCAAATAGATAAATAATATATGATATGGATATCAATGCTAAAAAGAGTTGAAAAACTTTGAACTTAATGGAGGGGGGTAAACATGAAATTCACTAAATTATGTCAATTAGTCAAAACATCGGAGAATTTAGATGACTTGGAAAAAAAGTTGCGTGGATTAGGCTATTCAGAAGCTGAGATTGAAATAAATAACGACGAGCAAGAAGAGTATTCCAAAGAAATAACTAAATATTGTATCAATGCGGTAAAACAGAAAACACCTAAACATTATTGTCAAGGAATTTATAATAATAAAATTGAGAACATCACTATATATGCTGAATTGACGGAAAAATACATTATTGTTAATGAAGTAATTCGTTTATCACCTAAAGTTCGATTTCTCAATAGATGGGGAATATATTATAACGATTTAGACAAAAAGAGAACCTTTTCAACCATAATTGATAAGAAGCTTGTAGGAAAACTTAAAAACTATTGTGACAGTATAAGGTCAATCAAGTCATTGATGTTAAATTTGAAAACACAAGAAGCCA
>JAQWCB010000085.1 GCA_028707375.1 Bacilli bacterium
TACAACATCAACTGCGCCAAGGGTTTCAACCGATGGTAGTTTTCTTACGATTGTGTGAGCATCAGCCATGCGTTGAACACCGATACTTAAGACAATAGTTACAACCGCTGTCAATCCTTCAGGAACCGCCGCGACAGCCAAAGAAATCGCAAGCAAAAAACTTTGTATTATCTCATCCCAATAGGTATCTGCCCCCCAATTTACCCGAAAGAGACTGACCGTCAACATCACGATAACAATTCCGATTGTTACATAGCCCAAAACTTTGGAAAGCTCGTTTAGTTTCTTTTGCAATGGAGTCAAATTGGTCTCGGCCTTATTTAAAAGTGAAGCAATTCGACCGATTTCCGTGCCCATACCGGTCTCAACAACAATTCCTTCGCCCCTTCCATATACGCAGATAGAAGACATAAAAGCCATATTTACTCGATCAGCAATACCTGTTTCCTTTGATAAAACGACATCAGCACTCTTCAAAACGGGTAAAGATTCGCCCGTAAGACTCGATTCATCCGACTTAAAATTAGCCGAAGAAAGAAGTCGTATATCGGCGGGAATTACATTTCCTTCTTCAATAATAACAATATCTCCAATAACCAAATCCTTGGCTTTAATTTCCATTATTTTACCATCGCGCCGCACAATAGCCGTTGGCGAGGACATCTTTTTCAATGCATCCATCGCCTGATTAGCTTTGTTTTCTTGGACTGTACCAATCGTCGCATTCATAAAAATGACAAAGAAGATAATAATTGAGTCAATCCAATCCGTAGATTGTTCAATAATTCCGACCACGAGCGAAATAACCGCTGCCGCAATAAGAATATAAATCATCGGATCATTAAATTGCCTGATAAAAATTTTAAATAGCGACTCACGCTTAGCCTCTTTCAGCTCATTTGGACCATTCTGATCCAAGCGTTTTTGTGCTTCCTGCGAACTCAAACCATTTTGGCTATCCGCACACAACTTTTTGATAATCTCTTGATTAGATTTTGTTTCCCACATCAAATAATGCCTCCTAGTTAATGCTATTTGGTCTTGCAACAAAATTTAAACTTTGCATATCGTTGCGGACCGAAGTCGTGATGACGCAACTGATATTAAAGCTACTCTCCAAATGTGGTCTACGTATAATGTAATCTATACTAGTTAAGTATATCATATTTGATAAAAAAGTAATATCTTTTTATGCCGAATCACTAAATAATTTGCACAAAATTAATAGGCGTGTTTTTAAATAATAGTCATAATTATTTAGGCTTTCGTTCAGTTAAATTTAAACAATTTTGTATTTCAAACATTGTTTTCCCTATTTGATCAACAATATTTTGATAAATGATACTTGCTTCGTATCTTTTTTCACAAGCATCCTCGGCTACGCGCCCCAAAAGATAACTCGCGAGAGATGCAGCACTTAAAGTATCAATTTCACCAATAGAAAGTATTCCCCCAACTATGCCTGATAACAAATCACCGCTACCTGCTTTAGCAAGACTCGAGTTACCGGATATATTGACATTTACTTTTTTCCCATCGGTAATAATGCTAGAAGCACTTTTGAGTAAAATAACCAAATTATTTACTGAAGAAAATTCAGTGACCATACTTACGGGATCATTGATGACTGCTTTTACCTTGCAATCATTTAGTCGAGCAAATTCTTTGATGTGAGGTGTTATAACCACATCACAAACGTGACGCTTAAGAATCGATGCTCCATACTTTGCCAAGGAATTCAAACCATCCGCATCAATGACCAATCGTCCATGAAAATTATTTAACAAGTATTCGATTATCTTATACACTTCAATAGAAATTCCCATTCCCATTCCTAAAATGATTACATCGGAATGTGCAATGACTTTATTTAAGGCTTTCTCATTGAAAATAAAATGTCCATCACTGTCGGGGAAAGTCTTAACAATTATTTGTGGCTGACGCAAAGCGTATATTTTGTAAAGCGATTCAGGAATGGTTAAATATGAAAAGCCACAGCCCAACGCTAAAGCCATAAGGCTAGAATAGGCTAGGACTGGAGCCCCCATATATTCTTTGCTTCCACCCATAATGGTCACTTTTAAATAATCGCCCTTATTAGTATTCCGGTGACGCAAATTAAATATCATTTTCATATCGCTTTCGTCCATAAGATGAAAGCAATCATTCCCATTCTTTTTTAATATATCTATATGTTCAATAGCGTCTAAACAATCATTTAAATATAGACCGATGTTGGCCTGCCACGCAATCAGTAAATTATACTTAATGAAAAGGCTAATTTTACAACCAGAATTCAAGCGATAGCCCGTAGGAAAAATGAAGCCATCTAGGATCCAATTATTCTTTGTAATATAATTAAGTATTTCAATCGAATTATCGCTTTCCTTATCGTCGAGGCAATCAACATATATCGCCTTTGAAAGCCTTTCGCGCTCAATATTATTTATATTTCTAATATCATACTTTATTTGATTGCGACCAGAAATAGAATTTATGCATTTTTCAAGGCTATCCTTGCTTGCCAAATGGTCAATCAAAAAAATGATTCTTTCATTTTTCTCAAAGATATTTATTTGAGTGAATAATTCCGTCAGCAAGTTTTGAAGCAATTTCAGATTTTCATTGTCTGTTTCATGGTTAACCATTAAAATTATCTCCCTTTCAAACTAAGAATTTTACTTATCATATTGTCATATTGATATTTGACACAACCTAAAAAGTTTTACAGTTGCTATTGATTATCAAATAAAAGCAGTTTATTATCCTCAATTATTTTTCTTATTGTTTTCAAATCTTCCCAGGCTAGTTTTTTCTTAGCCGGATCTCTTAAAAGAGCTGAAGGATGAAATGTTCCAACAAAAATTACACCTTTCTTTTCAATGATTTTTCCGTGCTCAAGTGTTATTTTAAAATCGGAAGCTATCATTTTTCTTGCTGCGATTGCTCCCAAAAGGATAATTAAACGTGGTCTTTGAATCAAAAATTGCTTGCGTAAAAAATTGATGCACGCTTCCTGCTCTTTTGGCAAAGGATTCCTGTTCTGTGGTGGGCGGCATTTCACAATGTTCGCGATGTAAACAACTTTTCGATCTAGCCCAATCGAAGCCAGTTCCTTATCAAGCAACTGCCCCGCCTTTCCAACAAAAGCGTGACCGGTCATATCTTCGTTATATCCGGGTCCTTCTCCAACTAACATAATCTTTGAATTGATATTTCCCTCGCCAACAACTACGTGATTGCGCGTCTTGGCCAATTCACATCTATGACATTTTGCAATAATCTGTGATAAATTTAAAAGTTCTTCCTCTTTACTCATAATATTATTTTACTACTTTTTTTATGTATATTCCTTTTTTCCTATCTTTTTTTTAAAACGCATATGTTGTAAAATATGGACATTGCAAAAAGGGAGATTAGACATGAAAAATATTGCAGCGTTTTTTGATATCGATGGAACTATTTATCGCGAGGGTTTGATTACCGATTTGTTCAAGAAGTTGATTACTCATGAATTGGTTGATGAATCGCAGTATGTTGAAAGAGTTAAGCCCGCTTTTCTCAAGTGGAACAAACGTCAGGGTCACTACGATGACTATTTGGATAAGATGATTGAAATATACTATGAAAGTTTGGTGGGACTAAAGCACGATCACATTGATTTAATTGCTAAAAAGGTTGTCGAGCAGAAGGGGGATCGCGTCTATCGTTTCACTAGAGACCAAATCTTACTACACCAAAAGAATGGAACAAAGGTTATTGCTATATCTGGCTCCCCTGTCGAACTGGTTAAGGAAATGGCAAATAAATATAATTTTGACGACTATCGCGGGACGGTTTATCTCACCGATAGTGAAGGTCGCTACACGGGTAAAAACATTCCAATGTGGGATTCTCAATCAAAGCGCAAGGCTATTTTTGAGTTTGTTAAGAAATATGACTTAGACTTAGATAAGTGCTTTGCCTATGGGGATACCACCGGCGATTTGATGATGCTTTCCTTGGTTGGGCATCCTTACGCCATAAATCCTACGCGATCTTTGCTTGAAAAAGTCAAAGAATTGCCTGATTTAAGAAAAAAAATTAAAGTGATTGTCGAGCGCAAGGATATGATTTACCGCATCCCCATCGAATCAATAGATACTAATTATAAGATTGGTGATTGATCTTTTAATAGCAGTATTCGGTATTGATTAATATTTTATATTCCTTAAGATATATAGGTGAGGTGATTATATGAACATTTTGTTTTTTCTTATACCCAAGGTTAATGTCGAATATATTTATGATGATTTTAGTTTGCGGCAAGCAATTGAAAAAATGCAGTTTCACCACTACTCGACCATTCCGGTCTTGTCACGAAGTGGAAAGTTTGTCAACACTTTGTCGGACAGCGATATTTTGTGGGAGCTTAAAAACAACGATTTAGATTTGGAAAAGTGTGAAGAATTTCCCATTATTAATATTAAGCATAAGCGTATAACTAAGGCTATAACTATTGATAAACCTATGGAAGCCCTAGTCGATTTAATTTCCGAGCAAAATTTTGTACCCGTTATCGACGATCAAAAAAATTTTATCGGTATTATCACAAGAAAAGCTGTTATCAAATATCTATCCAAGGAAATTAAGAAAAAGTAATTTTT
>JAQWCB010000086.1 GCA_028707375.1 Bacilli bacterium
TGGGGAGTTTCAACTCGCTTGATTGGTTCCATCATTATGGAGCACTGTGATGATAATGGTTTGGTATTGCCGCCTTATGTTGCACCTATCCAGGTAGCTTTGATTCCTGTTAGATCAGCTGATAATCCGGAGATAATGAAAAAATTAAAAGAGATTAAGGAAAAACTTGAGGCTAAAAATATCCGAGTATTGCTAGATGATTCTGATAAGACACCAGGATGGAAATATGCCGAATACGAGATGAAGGGTGTTCCGCTCCGCATTGACTTAGGTCCGAAAGATATTCAGCAAAATCACTGTATGTTCGCTCGCCGATTTGATGGACAAAAAGGTTTTTGGTCTTTGGATGAAGACATTGCTCAGAAAGTTTATGATGAATTTAAAGCTATCAATAAGGGAATGTACAACAAGGCCCTTAAATATTTATTGGAACATACAACCGAAGTTCACACTTTTGATGAGTTGAAGGATGTGATTGAAAATGGTCGAGGCTATGCCAAAATGATGTGGTGTGGTGATCGTTCTTGCGAAGATGAAATAAAGGATAAACTTAACGCCACCGCTCGTTGCATTCCGTTTGACCAAGAGCCTTTTGATGAAGTGTGTCCCATTTGTGGAAAGAAAGCTAAACAAGTAGTTTTATTTGCGCGCGCTTATTAACTGAGGAGAATATTATGATGTTTAAAGTTGAAAATTTGAAATTGTTGCAGGCGCAACTAAGAAAAGACGGATTGTCAGCCTATTTGATTCTGACTGGTGACAGCCACGCTTCCGAGTATGCAGCGGATTATTTTCTTGCGGAAAGAAAATATTTTTGCCCCTTTACTGGCTCGGCTGGACAAGTCCTAGTCACTCCGGAAAAAGCTTATTTATTTACTGATGGAAGATATTTTATTCAAGCTGAGAAGCAGTTGCGAGGAAGTGGAATTCAGTTGATGAAAATTGGACAGAAGGATGTACCTGAATTATCTGATTTTATCAAGCGTGAGAAACTCTATCCATTGGGAGTTAACTGCTCAATGATCTCTTTGAATTTCTATCGCAAGCTCACATATAAAGAAGGAAAAATTGTTGATACAGATTACTCTAATTTAGTGGAAAATAGACCATCGTTACCTGTGGGAAAATTATGGAAACTAGATGAAAAATTATATACTTTATCTTGCCAGGAAAAAATAAGTAAAATTGGAAAGGAAATTGAGCAGATTGGTGCAGAGGCGAACCTTGTCACGACTTTAGATGATATTGCTTGGATTTTAAATTTGCGCGGAAGTGATATTCCTTGCAATCCTGTCTTTTATTCATATTTATATATCTCACCTAAATATGGCAATCACTTATTTGTTAATCTGAACAAAATTGATTTCAAAATTGAAGGTGTAGAGCTTCACAATTATGAAGAAATAGTCGATTTTATTGACAAGCACGCGGATGTTGAAACTTTGGTTGATGAAAATAGAGTTTCGGCACGTTTAGTGAAACATTTAAATCATCCGATTAGTGGAAGAAATCCATCATATTTGATGAAAGCCATCAAGGGAAAAGTTGAAATAGCAAATACGAAGAAAGTTCATATTCTTGATGGTTTAGCAATGTTGAAGTTTATCTCATTTATCGACGAGAATATTGATAATAATCTTTCCGAATACGATTATGCGGAAGAATTGGAAAAATATAGACGGGAGAATGAATTGTGTTACGATCTGTCTTTTGAGACAATTGCAGCTTGTGGCCCTAATGCAGCTCAGATGCACTATGCTCCAACTAAAAAGATAAATACGATCGTGACACCTGATCAAATGGAATTGCTTGTTGATTCAGGTGGACAATATCTTGGAGGAACAACAGATACCACTCGAACTTTTGCGATTGGACCGCTCAGCAAGGAATATATCCACGATTACACCTTAACTCTCAAGAGCGTAATTGCTTTATCAACCAGCGTTTTTATGGATGGAAGTTCAGGAGTTACTCTTGATTATCAGGCACGAAAGTTTATGTGGAATGAAGGTATGGATTATAAATGTGGGACAGGACACGGTGTTGGATATATGCTGAATGTTCACGAGGGACCCAATGGTTTTAGATATCGTATTGTTCCTGAGCGCGATGACAGCGATAAGATTGTTCCAGGAATGATAACCACAATTGAACCTGGAGTCTACAAAGAAGGAAAGTATGGAATTCGAATCGAGAATAATTTAGTTTGTATTCCCGCTTTTGAAACAGAGATGGGAACTTTCTATAAGCACGAGACTATAACATGTGTTCCCATTGATACCAAGGCTTTAGATATAAGTATTATGAGCGACGATGAAATAGAATGGCTCAACGATTATCACACTTTTGTTTACAATAATCTTGCTCCGCTGTGCGATGCCAAACTGCTGAAAGTTTTAAAAGATAAGACGAAGAAAATAACTAGATAAGATGGTTAATATCGTTTTATTTGAACCAGAAAAACCTGCTAATGTAGGCAATATCATTCGCACTTGTATGGCGATGGATGCGCATTTAATCATTGTTGGTAATTTAACTTTTTCAATGTCCAACAAGGCGCTTAAGCGCGCGGGTATGGATTATATAATTGGTTTTGATGTCGAGACCGAAAAAACGCTTGATGATTTTTTCAAGCATCATGAAGACGATAATATTTATTATGTTACACGCTACGCTAAGCAAATTTACACCGATTTTGATTATTCTGATATTCTTTCCGATGTTTATTTTATGTTTGGTCGCGAATCGACTGGAATTCCGCACGATATTCTTCGCAAACACATTGATAGAACGATTCGAATTCCGATGGCTATCGATGCCCGGAGTTTAAATTTATCCAATTCGGTGGCCATCGTTTTGCTTGAAGCTGAACGTCAAAGGAAGTTTTGGGGATTAGCCACTAAAGAAGCTATCAAAGGTGAGGATTTTTTAGTAAAGGAAAAAAAAGATAATAAGTAAATCTATATTTTTTCCTTCTTAAATAGTGCGAGCGATTCAGGTCTGATCTGGTGAATCGATATCAACTTATATTCCAAAAGATTAACTAAACCCATTTTGGATTTATTTTTCTTGACTTGTTTAATAGGAGCGATTTGAACATCACCAGCATCGAGTTTGGATAAATATAGGGCTAGTTCTGCTGCAAGCAAACGCGTTTTATTGTTGTCACCTTCAAGGATGACAATATGAGCCCCAGGATAATTGGCTACGTGTAGAAAGGTTGATTGGCGAGGAGCAATATTAAAGGTCAGACTTTCGTTTTGCAAGGCGTTCATTCCAAAGCCGATTTTATATTCATTTGATTTTAAATAATGTGGAGTACTCTTTTTTATTGTTCCACTCTTTGTTAAAGGGCGTTTGCGATGAGATTTAAGATAACCCTCGAGTTCCAATTCAATCTTGAGTTCCTTTATATCGTTGAAACTCCCCTTGTCAATTTGAATCAATTTGGATTTTAAATATTCTATTTCATCACTTGTTTGATCGATGAGGGGAACAAGAATTTTTAAAGCTGATTTTGATTTATGATATTTTTTGAAATATTTGTTAGCGTTAGTGATGATTCCCACTTGCGAATCGAGAGGAATGTGAAAACCATCAACATCCATAAATTTCATTCCTTTGGTATATTCCGTTTGATGAAGAAATAATTCTTGACCGTATTGCATATATATTTGATGCTTTTGCGCTTTTGAAAGATCTTTTTCTAAATTACTTTTCTTTTTGATACTAACAGTTAAAAGTTTATTGATTTTAGATATTAAATCAGCTTCGTTTGCCTTCTTGGCTAATTCTCTTTGATCTTTGATATAAAAAGAATAAATATCTTTAACATCAATCTCTTTGGCGGAAGGATCATCAAAATGAAAAGGCTCAATTCGATTATTTATAGTGTACAAAATTGATGAATTAAGTAAATTAGTCAGAGCATTTTTAAATCCGACAATATCTACATATTTTTCGAAATTGCGATATGTTGATCGAGCTAGATAAGGTTTTACTTCATCTAGACTTGTAAAAGTTAGAGAGAGGGGTAAGCGCGAGGTTGGAAAAATGTAGGGCAATCCACGTGCGGTATAAGAATCGCTGAAAACGTTAGGGTGTTCTTTATAGATTGAAGTTACCTTGTTATAAGGAAGCGGAATGATATACATATTCGGTCGTTGTGGGAAAAGTTCAATAACAACTTGGTAACCGGTGTTTAAATTGAGGACATCGCTATTTGAAGTGGCCAAATCGATGATAACGATTCGTTCTCCCTCAATCTTTCTTATTGTTTTGACTTGGCATCCGACAAGTTTCTTCAAAGACACAAAGAAAGGAGAAGAAATGTTAACTTTAGTGTATCTTTCAAGTGAGTAGCACACAAACGGGTTAGAAGGATTAAGCGAGATAATAAAAAAGCCACGTCCACTATTTTTAACGTTGTGCCCGCTGTGATATGAAAAAGCAAATTGAGCAGTTCCAAGGCTGATAGGTTTTTCCAAGAAGGCCCCACTCAATTCACTATTGAGATTATTTACGATTATTTTTAGTCCAAGATTATCTATAGCCATATTAATATTATATCGAAATGTTAAGCGAAAAAGGGATTTATATCAA
>JAQWCB010000087.1 GCA_028707375.1 Bacilli bacterium
GAGCTCGCTTCGTCTTTTTTGACTTCTGTTGAAGTTGTATCGAAAGATACATATTTCAAAAATCTTTCTACAATATCCATTTTTGTTTCTCACTTTCTATAAAAATAGTCTTTTTATTATAATTCTTTCATAATCGAAAGGCTACAAATTTAATAATTCAACAAAAACCATTCAATTAAATAATTGTATATTTTATACTATATTTTTTACATGATGCATACAAAAAATATGGACATATATTGCAAAAAACGTTTGAATTATGCTTTTTTTATTATATTACCTATGAGTTTTTCGAAAACGGAAAAATATATTCTAATTATTTATTTCAATATGTTCCATTTTATCACTTATATTTTTAAATAGGTGTTAAAATAAAATGTAATATATTTGCTTTTTTTCACTTACTCTATAATAATATATTTACTATCGTTATTTAGCGCTTCTTATTTAACGACGGTATTAAGGAAGGTGATTATTATGGCTATAAAAGGTCAGAAATTCAAGAAGTATCCCTCTGAACTAAAGAGACAAATAGTTATGGAGAGGATAGAAAAGCACACCCCATATTTAGAATTAGCCTTTAGATATGGCATCGCTTCTCAAGAATCGGTTATGCAGTGGGTTAAAAATTACCGTGAATTTGGTGAGGCTTCTTTTAAAGATAAAAGAGGCACGGCTACCGCTGAAACATCTAAATTAAAAGGCAGACCGAGAAAGTATTTTGACAGCGAAGAAGAAAAGCGAGAGTATCAGTTGCTTGTTAAACAAAGAAACAAGGAAAGAAACGCACGAAGAAGAAGAATCGAAAGATATCGTAAGAAAAAAGCTTTGCTTCAAGAAGCGAAAAAGTAATAGCCTCGCTTTGAAAAATGAAAGAACTGGTGAAGTTCAATATTAATTTATTCTTATAAATTAATATTATCTGTCATCGGTTCTTTTTTATTTGATAATCATGATTGCTTAAAGATTGTCTTATGGTTTAAAATAAACTTACTATGAAATATCAAATAAATACTTTAATTGCAACAATTGTTAATAAGAATGAAGCTCCAAAAGGAAGTGTTGGAGCCATAATTGGTTTTAAAGAAGATAAAGAGGAAGTTTACCTAATCGAATTATTCAATGTCAATGGCCACGAGCATTTACAACTTTACTATGATAAAAATGAAATCTACGCTATTCAGCAATAGAAATTAAAGAAAAGAAAAAATATGAAAAATAAGTATGCCTTAACTTTAGATTTTGGTACTCAATCAGTGCGAGCGATGATTTTTGACGCAAATGGAAATTCTTTAGCTATGTCAAAAGTTCAGTATCATCAGCCTTATTTTTCTTCTCAACCCGGATATGCCGAACAGGATCCAAATTACTATCTCCAATGCATGTATCGTGCAACTAATAACATAGTAGAGTCTCACCCTGACTTAATTGCTGATATTGTGGGATGCAGTATAACAACTTTTCGCGATTCGGCCGTTTTACTTGATAGAAATCACGAAGTAATTCGTCCTTCTATTTTGTGGCTTGATCAGCGTCAAGGCAAATGCCACAAGCATTACCCTTTTTTCAAGGGAATCATTTTAACCCTTGTTGGAATGAAAGAAACAGTTAAGTTCAATCGAGCTAGGACCATGTCAAATTGGATTCAGGAAAATGAACCGGACAATTGGAATAAAACTTCATATTACTGGGCTTTATCAACTTTTTTTATTTATAAATTAACTAAAAAATCTATAGATACCGCCTCTTCTTACACCGGACATTATCCCATAAATATGAAAAAGCAAAAATGGTTTAGCAAACATTCCTTGACGTATAATATTTATAACATTGACACTTCTTTACTTCCGACATTAGTTCCTTCAGGTTCTTTGATTGGAAATATAACAAAGGAAGCCAGCAAATTATCAGGCTTACCTGAAGGTTTACCTCTTTATGCCTGCGGAGCTGATAAAAATTGTGAGTCGCTAGGGGTTGGATGCATCGATAACAATATTGCTTCCATCTCATATGGAACTGCAAGTTCGATTGAAGTAATAAATAAAAGATATATTGAACCAGAAACTTTTTTACCGGCATACGCCTATCCTGCCAATAATCTTTTTGCCCTCGAAGTGCAAATATATCGAGGATATTGGATGTTGCAATGGTTCAGTCAAAATTTCGCATCGGAAGAATTAAAGACAGCTAAGATAGAACAAAAAGCTGTTGAGACTGTTCTCAATCAAAAACTCATGGATATTCCCGCTGGATCTGAGGGATTAATTTTACAGCCCTATTGGGGACCAGGATTAAAACGACCGCTGGCCAAGGGAGTAATATGTGGCTTTTCTGACTATCACACAAAATATCATTTATATAGATCAATAATCGAAGGAATTGGTTATGCGCTAAAAGAAGGTTTGGATGGTATCCAAAAAAAGCAACATCACAAAATTAGCGAAATAAGAATTTCCGGAGGGGGATCGAAATCGGATGCCATATGTCAAATAACAGCAGATATTTTTAACAAACCTGTCTCCCGAGTACAGACATACGAAACAGCATCTTTAGGCTGTGCCATCCTTATTTTTGTTTCTAGTGGTTATTATGCAAACTTCGATGAGGCTATTTCCAAAATGGTAAGAATCAAGAAAACATTTTTACCAAATTCCGAAGATGCCAAAACGTACAAAAATATTTACAACAAAATTTATCGTCAAATATATCCAAAGATGAAACGTATCAATTTCAATATTCGAAAATATGCTAAAAAATAAATTGATTTATGTAGTCTTTTCCTTTCTTCTGAAATATCTATGACAATTGTTTCATCTTTTTTCCGACAAATTTATATTGCTTTTTTGCTAGAATTAATTTTTTTGTCAATAATTCCTAAAAAGTTACATTAATTTTGGTGGTTGGAAGACGTCAAAAAATATTGTAAATAAAAAATCATTTCAGGTGTTACATTTTTTTGAAAAATCACCTCTTTTCTTTCAATATAATCAACTTTTGCACCATGGATGATAAATCCACATTTTGTTTCGTTACTTTTTCGACAATATCCACTTATTTTCATGTGTTATCAACGTGTTTTGCACCATAAAATTGGTTATTAACACCATGTTATTATTCGAATTCCAGCACGTTTATAAATAGAAAATATCGCTATTCTACTTACATTTGCTGTGGTGGATAAGTAAATTCAAGGTTAAAACATATTCACTCTATTAACTTTTTTAATCAACATTTTTATTATTAACAAGTTATTAACCATTGGTATCGGTGGATAAGTAAATATAGGCTTTAAATCGTTGTTTTCTTGCGGTAACAATTGTGGATAACTTTTTTGATGAATATTCGTTTATTTTTTATATCATTTTTGCTTGTTTTCTATGCTATAATTTTACCAATTAGGGGAATAATTATGGCAACTCAGTCACTCACACTTACATCTATCTGGAATCTTACATTGAAAAATATCGCAAAGAAGATAAAAGATCGCTCTTTATACAATTCTTTCTTTGCAACATCGTATTTGTTTTCTCTAGATGGAGGAAATGCTGTTTTGGTCACTGATTCTGCTGTTTCTAAAAAAATATTATCTCAAGATTATTCAAATATAATCATTAAAGCAATAAACGATGTTACAGAATCGGACTATTCTTTATCAATAATTACCGCTAATGAGATTAAGCAAAGCAAGGAACCGATGAAGTCATTGGAAAGTAAAAAGGAAACCATATTCTTTGAATCAGCTTTTATTCAGCCTAAATTTACTTTTGAAAATTTTGTCGTTGGTAAATCAAATCAACAAGCGTATCAGTCAGCGCTTTATGTTTCAAAAAATCCCGGTTCATTTAACCCTCTTTTCTTGTATTCTCGCTCAGGTTTAGGTAAAACACACTTGTTGCACGCTATTGGTAATGCTGTACATAATGAAGATGCAAATAAAAAAGTTCTTTATATAACATCAGAAGATTTTGTCGATGAATTTGTTAAATATGTTCGAGGGGATAATGATCGAGAATCTCTTAAAGATTTCTTTAAGACCATCGATTTTTTATTGATTGATGACATCCAATTCCTAACTGGAAAACAGGCGACGTCAACGATGTTTTTTAATATTTTTAATCTTCTTGTTTCGCGCGGTAAACAAATTGTTATCACTTCTGATCGTTCGCCTTCGCAGCTTGAAGGTTTAGAAGAGCGATTAGTATCACGTTTTTCTCAAGGACTATCGGTAAATATTGAAAAACCCGAGAAAAAAACATTGATTGAAATTTTAATTATGAAAATTCAATCCAATGGTTTCGATCCAGCTTTATTTGATGAAGATGCTTTGGAATACATTGCCGAAAATAATTCTAAAAATATTCGTGAACTTGAAGGAGCTTTAAATCGAATTTTGTTTTTCAACGTTTCGGCTAAAAATACAAAGCGAATCACCTTGGAAATCGTTCGTCAAGCTTTTTCTTATGATTCTAATAATCGAAAGAAAAAAGGAAAACTTGATGCGGAAAGAATAATTTATGAAGTTGCTAAGTATTATAACCTTGCTGATTCTCAAATAAAATCTCGAGTTCGCACCCTTCAAATTGCTTTAGCGAGAGCAA
>JAQWCB010000088.1 GCA_028707375.1 Bacilli bacterium
AACATTGTAAGCTCCATGTCTTGCCAGGCAAACTGAACATTTGTTGGTCTGGGGAATTTGTCAGGATTTTGCTGTGCAAAAAGATTCGCCCCTGCAAATAATAAAAATAGGATAATTATTTTTCTCATGTTATTATATCAGCTTAAATTTTACCAACCCGGATTATTCGGTTTTAAATTCGGATTTAGATTCATTTGTTTTAATGGTAACGAATAGAAATAATGTTTCGGATTCACAAAGTGCCTGTTAGCCATAGGCTCTACAATAAGGAAACCATCGACATCCACCAATCCCGGATTGCCATTATTCAACACATTCAAACTTTCATATTCGGTTCCTTTATATTTTATCCCTTTCATGTCTTTCGGCAATACTGTTTCAGCTATTTTCCATCGTCTTATATCATCTCTTCTGAAGCCTTCGAATGCCAGTTCTATTGTTCTTTCGCGACGGATTTCAGTTAACATATCAAGACCGTTTGCTGTTACAAATTCGTTGGTCAGAGGCGGCATTTTTACGCCTTCTCGGTTTCTTACCTCATTTATTGTCTTGTTCAATGTAGAATTATCAATTGTTCCATTCTTTTCGAAAGTGGCTTCGGCCAAAATTAGTAACACTTCTGCATAACGTATAATATGGTAATCGAAATCGGCTTGCGTATCAGTACCTTTCTTTTCTCCCATAAATTTCCACAATTTATATCCGGTACGGGTTTCAGGACGAGTGCTGAATTGTGGCGCACAAACTATATTATTGCCGGTTTGTTCAAAGTTATTATAAATTGTTCCGGGAATAAGGAATGTTTGCAACATTCGAGGGTCTCTGTCTTTAAATTCATCCCCCATTTTCTGATAACCTGCAAATCCTGATCCGGGCTTAGATATAGGCAATCCGGTCGATTTGCAGAGATACATATCAGCCAACTGCTTTGTCGGCGTACCGCTAAATCCCCAGGCAAAATGGCTTGATGCATTGTGAGTGCGGATGTCGATATAATATCTGCTCGACAGAATATCTTCCGGCGAATCGTCTCCGGCTTCGATAAAAAGATATCGATAACTTTCTGCGCCTTTTCCTCCAAATAGCGAATATTCGTGACTATCAATTACATCTTGCGATGCTGATATAGCTTGGTCGAACAGCTGATTGAAATCGGTTCTGGTTCCATGATACTTAGCCCAAGTTCCGGCAAAGAGTGCCACTCTTGCTTTCAACGCTAAAGCTGCTCCGTTTGTAATTCGACCAACATCTTCAGCCGCCAGATTTTTCTTTAAAGGAAGTTTATCCTTAATAGCCTCTAATTCGTTTAAGATGAAATCCTCGACAACTGCTCTTGAATCGCGTTTGGCATAAAGCTCAGGGCCTTTCACATCCAATATTTTAGTAATAACAGGCAAGTCGTTAAACCTCAACATCAAACGCCAATATATGTAAGCTCTGAAAAAGCGTGCTTCGGCCTCATATACTTCAATTTCGCTTTTGTTTCCTGCATAATCAGCAGCTTTTTGGATAATTAAATTTGCCTGACGGAGATTTTCAAAACCATTTTTCCAATTAACATCATCATCCGTTGCAATCCAGGTTCCGTTACTTATTTCATTGGCTCCAAGCGCATAGGCTATATCGCTATCAATATCGGTATTATAGCCAGAAAACCCTTGTAAGGCATTGTTGTATAAGGTATTTAATGCCATTTTGAAGTCTTTGGGAGTTTTCCAATAATTTAGATCCGATATACTGTCTTTTGGAACAAGATCCATGTCCTGACAACCTGCCAAGCATAGCAAGAATGATATAAATATGAATAAATATTTTTTCATGACAATCTTTTTTTAAAATTAAAAAACAATGTTTGCTCCGAATGAGAAGTTTCGGGTAAAGGGATAGTTATTATAGCGACCTGTATTTTCAGGGTCGTATCCACCGGGAACATTATGCACTTCGAAAATATCCTCGCCACTGAAGTAGAAACGTAATTTATTAATGCCTGCCTTCTTAGTTAAATGATTAGGCAGCGTATATCCTACCTGAATGTTTTTTAAACGCGCATAAGCCGTATTGAATTTCGTATTAGTGGATTGCTGGTAATTATAATATCTTTTATTATCGAGCGTTATTGCCGGATATTTGGCATCGGTGCGATCGGCTGTCCATGTTTTTCCGTACCAATATTCGAGTGGTTCCCACCACCATTGTTCGAATGGCATACTAGCTTCGCCTTCGAGGAAAATAACACGCTTGCCAACTCCTTGAATAAACAATCCCAAATCAAATCTTTTGTATTCGGCATTGAGGTTTAAACCAAAATTAAATCTTGGATTCATATCGCCCAGATAAATTGCATCGCCATTTGTTTCCAATTTACCATCGCCGTCCAAGTCTTTGAATTTAGCATCGCCTATCGCTATGCTTCCGGGTACACCGCCATTAGGAAATTTATCTTTATATGCTTGCAATTCTTGAGCCGTTTGAATTATTCCGTCAAATTGGTATCCGAAATAAGAATTGATAGGATATCCTTCTAAAGCGCTATTTAATCCAATACCTTTGGAACTGCCTTCATTTCCTCTTATTACCTCGTTTCTCGAATCGCTCAAACTTGCGCGTACTGAATAACTAAATTCATTGATGCGATCTCTCCATCCTAATGCAATTTCCCAACCTCTGACTTGAAGTTTTCCATCATTTGTCTTTGAAGCTAATGCTCCAAGAACTTCCGGAAATGTCCGTGAGATTAGCATATTGTCGTTGTTCTTCTGAAAATAATCGAACGAAACGCTAAATCTGTTATTCAGTACTGAAAAATCAAGACCTATATTTTTTGATTTTATCGTTTCCCATGTTCTTTCCAGTGAAACCATGTTTGAGGGATAAGCTATTTGACCTTTTACGCCATTTCCGAATGGATAATACGTTCCGCTTATGCTAATCAATTGGATATAATCATATAAACCGATACCTGATTGATTACCCATCTCCCCATAAGAAGCTCTTAATTTCAGATTGTCAAACACATTGAGGTTTTTGATAAATTCCTCTTCGTTTATTCTCCATGCCAAAGAAACTCCTGGAAAATAACCCCATCTGCTATTTTTTGTAAATCGCGAGCTTCCATCTACTCTGAAATTTCCTTCGAGGATATATCTATCCATAAATGAATAGTTGAGGCGAGCAAAGAAAGAGTTGAGAGTCCATGCATTTCCTTCGCTAGTTGCCGTCTGATTCTCGGGACTTCCTAATTGAAGAGAAAGTACTTCTTGTTGATTGAAATCTTGTCGGGCTGCATAGAAGGAATCGTAATTGGACGATTCATGCGCCACTCCGGCCATTATGCCAAGATCGTGTTTTTCGAGTAAGCGCTTATTATAATCCAAATAGGCAGTGAAATTTTTGTATAAGGTTTTGTTATAGCTTCTGTCTGCCCAATTCGGCGTATCGTATTTACCAAAATAGTTGTTATCCCAATCATACCAATTCACTTCCAGGTAGCTGGCTTGCGCATCTCCGTCGCTCTTTCTGACAATGGCCTGGCCTGTTAATTTCAAATCATTAATTATTTGCCAATTAACTTTCCCGTTGAATGTTGCGTTACCTGTTGTAGTTTTTTTCTCACCCATTTCTTCTAAAGCTTGCGCTAGATTTGAGTAATATTGGAATGTGTAAAATCCACCCGCCGGATTTTTTATTGGCGCCCAGCAGCGTGTTTTAAACATTGCTCCCCAAAGATTGTCAAGCAATCCTGGCCGCCCGTCTATTTGAGTCGAATAATTCCTATTTAATGATTCGTACGACAGGTTCAAGTCAAAATCAACAGTCTTAGATACTTCAATATTCGATTTTGCGCGAACAAAGTAGTTTTTATTATTGTCCTTCCCATATTTAGGCAATCCGTTTTCGTCCTGATAGCCAAGCGAAATCAGATAATTGTAATTGCTTCCGCCACCTGTCAGATTGACGTTGTATGACTGCATATTGCCATTTCCTAAAAGCTCGTCGCGCATGTTGACTGATTTGAAAAACTTAGGATATGCCCCCCAAATTCCATTAGGAACAACTTCGTCGCTATTCGCTTTTATTTTTGCCAAATCGTCTTTCGTATATTCCGGAGCCCATGAACCGTCGGTAATTTCCAATCCCATTGCCGCATATTGATATAGGTTTACAGTCTTTTTCAACAATGCGGGTTTGCGTAAGGCATAGTAAGCGTCTACAGACACTTTCAGTGGTTGATTCTTTTTACCGCTTTTGGTGGTAACCAAGATGACGCCATCAGCTGCCCTTGCTCCGTAAATAGCGGCATTACCGTCTTTCAACACAGAAACGCTCTCAATATCGGCAGGATTCAATAAGGATAAAGTTCCTTCTGCTCCATCTATCAATATTAGCGGCGCGCCTCCATTTATAGACGAGATGTCGCGAATTTTGATGTCAATGTCGCTTCCACCCGGTGTACCTCCTTTTCGTGTAATTGTCAGTCCAGGCATTTCTCCTTGCAACGCTGATGAAGCATTCTGTACCGGACGAGATTCGAACGTTTTTGAATCAGCGGTACCAATTGCTCCTGATACATTTACACGTTTTATGGTTCC
>JAQWCB010000089.1 GCA_028707375.1 Bacilli bacterium
TGTTGAAAAGGTTTTTAATACCGCTTTAGATAGTCTAGTCAGTCAAAAGGAACCTAACATTCCTAATATGACAAATCGTATATCTGAAAATTTAAAGCGCGAGTTGAAGAAAGCCACCGGAAAGAAACCTTTGATTTGTCCTTTGATTATTGATTTGGACAATTAAATATTCTCATATAAAAAGAGTTGCTAGGAAGATAAAACTATTCTTCGTTATTAGCAACTCTTTTTTATATTTATTATTTTACCAAATCAATCCCGTGAGATGTTCCTATGCGCGTTGCACCAGCAGCAACTAAATCTTCCAAATCCTTGCGCGTTCTAATGCCTCCTGCCGCTTTAACACCCATTTCCGGTCCAACGGTCTTGCGCATTAATTTCACGGCGTGAACCGTGGCTCCACCAGTAGAAAAGCCTGTCGATGTCTTAACAAAATCCGCTCCTGCTTCCTTGCACAATTGACATGCTTTGACAATTTCCTCATCACTTAATAAGCAAGTTTCTAAAATAACTTTCAAAACACGATTTTGACACTGTCTTCTCATTCTTCCTAATTCATAGGCTAAACGCTCATATTCTTTATCCTTCAGCCACGATACATTAATTACCATATCAATCTCATCGGCCCCATCAAAAATGGCTTGACGCGCCTCTAAAACTTTGGCTGTCGTCGACATTGAACCCAATGGAAAGCCAACAACTGTGCATACTTTAACATCACAATTCTCGACGTGCAATAAATGAGATGCCAATTCAACATAGTCACCATTGACACAAACTGATGCAAAATTATTATCTTTAGCCTCTTGGCATAGCTTCTCTATCTGTGCCTTTGTGGCCGTAGGTGACAAAAGCGTATGATCAATAAGTTTATTATATTTCATATAAGATACTCCTTTAATATTTTCCTCATAGATTTATGATACAAAAATTTATTTAAAAAGTCTACTGTAACCGCTTATATTTTTATGTTATCGTGGCACAAATTATCCTAATTATGATGTATTTCATACATTTTCAACGCCATTTTAATAATTTATTGTCGCATTTTATCCAAAATTAACTATATATGTAATCGCTTATATTTAAACTATATCATTTTTATGTTATTATTTTTTATATATTTTCACATTTTTTAAAATAAATTATATATTTATTGGTCTAAATTAGTCATTACAGAAAAATTATTTGAAATTTTTTTATGAAATTCACCTTATCATCTCTTTGGGACTCAATGACTCTTCCCATATTTTTCATCTTTTAATTATCGCGATATCAAAAATGTTTTTTCTTATCCCGATTCTACCATTTGTACTTTACATGTGTACGTCAAAAATTTGCGCAATCGCTTGTATTGATATGCGCTTATATGGTAAGATTAGTCGGTATTAGAAAGGATATTATTTATGGCCAATATAAAATCACAAAAGAAAAGAATCATTACTAACGAAAAGGCAAGACTTGCTAACGCTTCTGCTAAATCTGAAATGCGTACAGCAATAAAAAACGTTAAGTTAGCCGTTGAGGAAAAAAATCTCGAAGCAGCTACCACTCGTTTGAATAAAGCCGTTTCTTTGGTTGACAAAGCTGTGACAGCTGGACGTTTAACTAAGAACACTGCGGCGCGCAAGAAGTCAAACCTCAATAAATTAGTTGACACAATTCGCTAATTTTTCAATTTTCTATTATGTAATTAAAAACTGTGAAAAAAATTCACAGTTTTTTTAATAATCATTTCCTATGTTTAGTGAAAAAGCGACATAGATTAAGCTTTATTAAATAAATATTTCCGCCGAAAGTTCACCATAAAGAATTCCATGGAAGAGTCGGGATTGTCGTTGTCATATTTGATATGATTCTCCATTTCACCTAAATCAGCCATGATGGAAAGTATTGAATGTAAAGAGTATCTACCCGCAATTGATTGCGTGATTTTAATACGATATGGATTGCACTTTAATTCCTTAGAAATTGAAATATTGTTTTGTCCTTGACTAGTCAAATAGATTACCTTATAGATAAATCGCAATTGTGATGCAAAGACAGGAAGTAAAGATATAGCATTGTAACCTGAAGAAGTCAAATCGCGATAACCTTTAATCGCTAGTTTAATGTGAGACTTCAATAAATTTTCAACAATCGAAAAAACATTGTCTTCCAATTTGGGTTTCACTAATGCATTTACTGAAGCCATATCAATTTGCTTAGTATATAGCATCAGCTTATCTAAAGCGTGGATGAGATTGGAATAATCTCCTCCTGTTCGCGCAATAACTTCAAATAAACTTTCCTGATCGATATCTGCCTTGTTCTTTCCGACATATTGCATTCCAAGTTCCATAAGGTCTTGTGTCTTTAATTCCTCGACACAAGTGATCTTTGCCTTCTTTCGCAGTTCTTTTATAACCTCTGATGAGCGTTCTCCGAGCATCTTTCCGGGAACAATTAAATAAAGTTCACACGAAGGATTAGGTTGCTTAATATAGTTCAAAAGCGATTTCAAATCTTGCTGCTTAGTCCAGCCACTTGGGACCTTTATCGCAGCACTCGTAAGAAAATAGCAATTGTAGACCAGCACAAATTTTGTCTCCATCGTAAATGAAATCATCTCAGCGGCTAGAACTGCATCCTGGATTAAATCGTTAAACATATCAAAAGTAGCAAAATTAAAATCGTTAAGTGGTCCATCCACCTTTTCCTTTATTTCGTTGATAGCTCCTATTTTTAATCGCTCAGGATCATTTCCGGTGAATATATGTGTCATAAATTTTAGTAGTTTATATCCCTGCTCATCATTTTCATGAATTTCTTAGCTGCTAAATGTCTATATAATATAGCCAGAGCACTGAAAATAAGTCCAACTGTAACCGGGCCAATAAACGCTAATCCATTTGGCACCAAGATAAACACTATACTGATAGCACTCATGGCTAACCAACTAATAAAATTAACAATGAGATTAAAGAATGGTTTCCATGAATTATTAGTAATTTCGGCAATATTGTTCCAATTGAAACGAGGAATAATAAGATCGCACCAAACGTTGATATAGTTGAAAAGGATTGTTGCGGGAAGTAACTCCAGAAGAATATATAAAATAAATATGGGCGAAATACCATTAGCCAAAACAAAGACAAGTGAAACAATCACTCCCATTACTAGATTGATCATCACGCTTAAGAAAATTCTTGAATCCAAGTATTGCTTAGGGTCAATAGGTGATGACTTTAAGAGTGCGATATTTTTATTCTCACTGGAAACAGCAATCGATGAGCCTGAATAGACCATTGTTGAAATAACGCAAAACGCCACAAGAATAACAATCTCTGTCGATATCAGATTTGGACTCTGAGCCGGTAAGGATTCAAAGATATATGGAATAAGAAAGGTAAAACTTGTTCCAATAACTAACGCGACAAAAATGGGCGTAAATACATATATCATCGCAATCTGAGGCGCATGTAGAACTTCCTTAACAGACCGATGAATATATGATTTCATGCCATTAGAATCAATTCGGCTAAACGCCTTGTTAAGTTTCCTCTCAGTCTTGTCAGCGGAAATCTTTTTCTTCTTTTTTCCTTCCTCCAAGCCAATATTATTGATATATGTCGCATTGGCATAAAGGTAAGATAAACCAACGGCAACGACAGCAATGGCCACCTGCAACAATAAGTAGATCCAGTCTGAACTCTCTCTTAATAGAATAGCTTTCATGGGAATGTATGATATCCAGTTAAATTGAGCATAAATCTGATTCATATTTCTCAGTGAAGCAATCATTTCCTCAACCGTATCACCATTTTGGAAAATGGTCGGTAAATAGAAAGCCGCAAAAGCAATGATGGCAATGAATATAGAAATAGCAATTCCCAATGTCCGATGTTTCTTAAAATTAACGATACTGCCTACTGTATTGACAATAATAAAACTGATAGCAATAAAAATAAAAGGTAGAGTCAAAAAAGTGACAATCACCGCTACATACATCAAAGGGCTTCCCCCGGTATATACTAGATAAATTATTCCCACTGTTAAAACTAAGAATGAATAAAGAACAGCATATCCAAGCGACAAGACCATTCGCGCTAAATATATTTTTCCAGGAGCAATGGGAAACGATACGATTGATTGATCATTTTTTGAAAGGAAGAAAATATTCAATACATTGAGTAAGCATAAGCCAAAGAGTGCTAGAAAATAACTAGTTATCGTATTGGTGAAAAGCTCCTTAAGATAAGTAGGATCACTTCCGACAAATACTTCGGCGTTTTGTAGAAACTCCAAGCCAAAGACAACTGAAATAACTAAGCCTGCCAAAATCTGACTAAAAAGATTAGATGAAAAGAAAGAATAACTTTTTCCTTTTTTATTATTCCTTCTCCGAATCCTCGCCCCGGTTGTCGAACCGGCAATGGCCTTGCACAGCAATATAAAATCGTTCATTATTTTACTAACTCCAAGAATAGTTTTTCAAGCGAGCCATTGTCATTCGACTTCTCCCGCAAATCATCTAATGTTCCAACAAACATCAATTTTCCCTTTGAAATAATGCCGATGCGGTCACATAGCTTCTC
>JAQWCB010000090.1 GCA_028707375.1 Bacilli bacterium
TGAATTAAAAACAAACTTTCAGCTACAATTAATTCAAGCATGAATTGAAATTTGTAAAAAAATAAATTGGAAAAATCGTACATCAGTTATTCTCTCCAAAAGTGAATTGAGCAAACTGTTGACAAAAGTCCTTCTTCTGACCACGAGAAAGGTATATTGTCTTCCCATTGTCCAATTTTACTTCACCTCCGTGAAGTTCTTGAACGCGACGTAAATTTACTAAACAACTGCTGTTGGCTCGACCAAACCCATTTGAAAGAAAATCATTCTCAACGTTTTTTAAGCTCCCCCAGCACTCATACTCTCCACTATCCGTAAAGTATGATAAGCGGTGATTAGAAACTTCAATATAAATGATTCCCAATAAATCAATTTTAACTATCTTTCGCGGAGTATTAATGGTAATCTCGGTTTTCTTCTCGTAGTTACATTTGATGATAGCGCGTTTTAACATTGTCGAGAAATGATAATAAGAAACAGGTTTAGCGACAAAATCAAAGGCGTTTACCGAATACCCTTTAATCGCATACTGAGCTAAATTGGTAATAAAAATTAAAACAACCTTCTCATCAATTTCGCGAAGTTTAGAAGCTGCCTCCAAACCATCCATATGTGGCATATCAATATCCATAAAAACAATGTCATATTCCGGCTTGTAATCTTTCAAAAAAATAATGCCATTGACAAAAGAAGAACATTCAAATTTTACGCCGTATTCTTGACTGTATTTTTCCAAATTTTTATTTAATTCGTTAGCATCTTCCGGCGAATTTTCTACAATTGCAATTTTGATCATATTCCGTACCTTTTCTCAACTAATATACAATATGAGAAATTGATAATAAAGCATATTTGTCGAAAAAATGTTACCGCTTTTTTGTATATTTATTATACATTTTGATGCAAAAACAAATTTATTGATCAATTTAAAAAATTTATTATTCTGTTCATTTCAATTCAGTATTGCAAATAATCACCACTTATTAATAACTTTTTCAGCAAAGCCCAATTTTCGTTTAATCTCAATTTTATCTTTTGTATCGTAGGTGAGCGTTCCAGAATAATATCCAAAAACCTGATGTTGATTGGAGCGAAGAAAATGCAAATTTATATCGGAAAAGCGATCAATTATCGGTTCAAATTGCATATCGAATCTCCCGTCATTTGATGAAAAAGTCCATGGTTTCATATAATCGTCTTTCCCCTCTGTGTCTTGAGGTATGTTAAACATAACTTTGTCAATCTTGTGCGCTTTACCATTTATAAATAACATGTTCTCGGTTGCCATTTTTGTATCGCCAAAGCCATATCCAATATTAAAGCCAATTTCATATCCATCTTGCCTAAAACAAGCGCCTCCCCAATACCAGGTATTTTTATAAGTCCAAACGCCTCGTCCCCAATCAAGAATAGCGCGTGTATCATTCTTGGAAAAATCATATTCATCTTCCCCGATGTAAATCTTCCCTTCAGCCTTTAACCCGACGATTTTTTGATTGTAATAAAAATGTTTATCCTTATTGAATGGAGTCATAATAACCATCGATTCTTCGGGTGGTTCAGTCAATGAAATAGTACCTTTTATATCTTTATTAGGTACAAAATTTTTTATGTCAATAATAATTTTTCTTATTTTCCCATCATTTTCAAATCCAATGAAGAAGTTATGCTTTTTGAAAAAAACATTTCCTTTGGATGATGTGCTCGGTAAACCAATTTTACCGAGGGTTAACAATTTCATCTTGGTTAGAGTCCGTTCAGTTTTCTTATCAAAATCAATAAAAGTGCAAGATGATAAACCCATATAAGAATTATCATCAATAGTTAAGGCAATGCCAAAATGATCATTGTATATCAAATAGTAATCCCACTCTTTAATTCGAAATTTTCCGGCTTTTATCATATTTCGATCGTAAAGTTGAACCATATGCTTAGAATATCCAGGGTGCTTAATATTACCTTTTTCGTCAAGAAGATCATCAATTGTTACTATTTCTTTATTCATAAAAATCTCCAATTTTTCTCTTTATTTAATTATAGCCAATATTGAGTCATTTTAAAAATGAATATATTTTCATCTTTATCAAGTGAATTTTAATCTATTTGATTTAATAATTTTTGTTGGTTCCTTTATAGGCTATCAACATTCAATTTTTGGTTTTTATCAATAACCGCTTTCTCTCAGCTTATAATTTTTAGCAAATCAATAATATATAAAAATAGTATATGTTTTTAAAAATAAAATGTAAATTCCACTTGTTCCTAGATAGGTGAATCGCAATATATCCTGTCAAGTAAATATACTTGACAAGCACGCGATATATTTATATGATAAACAAGTATTAAAAAGGAGATGTTTATGGTAAAAATTAGATTAGCTAGAATCGGCAGACATTTTGACCCTTCATATCGCATTGTGGTTACTGATTCCAGAAATGCCCGTGATGGAGCTTTCATTGCCCAAATCGGAAATTACGATCCTACTGGCGAACTTAAAGATGCAAAGATTGATGAAGAAAAAGCCATCGATTGGTTATTAAAAGGTGCAATACCTTCTGACACCATTAGAAAAATGTTCACACAAAATGGTATTTACGCCAAATATCTAGAAGCTAAAAAGTCGATAAAGAAGGCAAAGTAAGATGATTGAGGAATACGAGAAAATACTTCGTGCGGCAATTGAGCCTTTGGTCAAAGAGCCCGAATCAATCATTATTAGATGCATCGATTCAGCTGAGACGGTAGAAAATTCTCGAGATGTTCACTTTATCATTGTTTGCCCTGATGAAGAATTAGGTAAATTAATTGGAAGACACGGCAGTATCGCTGATTCAATTCGCACTGTTGTAAATGTCAAAGCACGTGATGATCGCAAAAGAGTTCATCTTAAATTTCAATCCTTCTCTGAAGAGTAAAATTGTCTTTGATCAATTAAATTATAAGCACTCGTTTCTGAGTGCTTTTTTGATATAATGGAAAAGCGAGGTAGTACTTTATGGAAAATGCAAAGGATTTTAAAAGAATTGGTAAAATAGTCTCAACTCACGGATTGAAAGGTGAAGTTCGAGTTCACGTCGTTACCAACCAAGTTGAAAGACGTTTTCTCAAGGGTAAAGAGATTTATATAAAGGCCAAGGATGGAAATTTTATCAAAACGAAAATAGCAAAATTCATTGAAGATCCCGGAAAGGATCCTCGACTCATTTTGGATGGTTTTGACAGTATTGATAAAATTGAGATATATAACAAATGTGAATTGTACGCTCCCAAATTGCAAGATGATGATTTAATATACTTAAGCGATCTTGTCGGAATGGAGGTACTTAATTTGCAGGGTGAAAAAATTGGGGTCGTTTCTGAAACTCGCATCTTGATCAATAGACCTTACATCATAGTTAATAATCAATACATCCAATTTTTAATGCATGTATATATTGATAAAATCATTGATGAAAGTAGACAACTAATATTAACTGACTTAGGAATGGAGATTATTAAGGATGCTGACAATTAAAATATTAACCTTATTTCCTGAATTTTTTGACTCCTTTTTATCTAATTCAATCATTAAAAGAGCCATTGCTAAAAAGGCTGTTGCTTTTCAAATAATCAATATTCGCGACTATTCCCTCGATAAGAATCATCGCATTGATGATAGACCAGTAGGAGGGGGAGCCGGACTGATTATGCGCATGCAACCATTGGTTAGTTGTCTGAAGGCTAATGTAAGTTCAGCCTCGCACACAATATTGCTTTCCCCTCTTGGTGAAAAATATGATCAAGAGAAAGCCATAAATCTTTCGAAGGAACAAGAAATTATATTGATATGCGGTCACTATGAAGGAATAGATTCACGCTTTAATGAATATGTAGATGAGCTTGTATCAATTGGCGACTATATTCTAACTGGAGGAGAAATAGGCGCAATGATTATCTCCGACTCGGTAACTCGCCTTCTCAAAGGGGCGATTTCTCAAGCTTCGATTGAGGAAGAAAGTTTCACTAATGGACTTCTTGAGTATCCGCAATACACCTTGCCTTATGACTACGAAGGATATCTAATCCCCGAGATTCTTTTTTCGGGTAATCACAAAGCCATTTCCATTTATCGTCAAAGAGAATCTTTGCGCTTGACTCAAAAGTATCGTCCTGATTTGATGAAAAAATATCACCTTTCAAAAGATGATAAAAAACGTCTTGCTGAATTGCAAGATGGTAATATTTCCAAAGAAGAAAAAGAGGCTTTAATCAAAGGTAAAAAATACTTGAAATAAAGTTTAAACGTTAAGATTTCCTGTTATGTACACAATTGTCAAAAGCTATAACAAAACCAACGATATACTTGGTATATGATAAATTGTATATCTCAATTTCGTAAGAATCTACAAATTGAAATAATTTTTTAGAAAGCGAGGCAACTTCTTCTTCGCCGTTATAAAATTGGAGATTCAGACCATAGAAATCGCCCCGAACAGAATAATTATTGACTTTATTTGCTTCCACATCGAAATCCTTATTA
>JAQWCB010000091.1 GCA_028707375.1 Bacilli bacterium
TGAAAAATGGTGAAGTCCTATTGATGCAAAATACTAGATACGAAGAGGGCGAAACGAAAAATGATCCGGAATTAGCTGCAATATGGGCTAATCTAGCTGATGCTTTTGTTATGGATGCTTTTGGTTCGGCACACCGCGCTCACGCTTCAACCTATGGCGTTCCGGAAATTTTGAATAAGGAAGGCAAACCGACAGCTATCGGATATTTGATGGAAAAGGAAATTGTCAATCTTGCTCGTTGCGTTACAGTTGAAGACAAAGATCGTCCTTACGTTGCTATTTTAGGAGGATTGAAGGTTTCGGATAAAATTAAGGTTATCGAATCGCTCTTGTTGAAATGCGATCGTATTCTTATTGGCGGAGCGATGGCGTACACTTTCTTTAAAGCCCTTGGTTACGAAACGGGAACTTCACCCGTTGAAGATGATCAATTAGATTACGCAAAGAAATGTTATGCTTCAGGAAAGATTGTTCTTCCCATCGACAATGTCGTTGCTGATGAATTTGAAAATGCTAAAGTTGTCAAGACCGTTAATTGTGACCAATTGCCAGCGGGTATGATGGGAATGGATATCGGTCCCAAGACTTGCCAATTATTTGCGAAGGAAATTGCTAAGGCTAACACTATTTTCTGGAACGGTCCAGCAGGAGTGTTTGAACAAGCCCGGTTCCAAACAGGAACCATTGCGATATGTCAAGCAATTGCTGACAACGATCATTGCTTCTCAGTTGTTGGTGGCGGAGATTCTGCTGCTGCCGTTAAGCAATTGGGCTTTAAATCGAAATTTTCACATATTTCAACCGGCGGTGGTGCCTCATTGCAAATCATTGAGAATGATGGACATCTTCCGGGTGTTGATATCATTTCCGAGGCTGAATAGACATGGCACGAAAGAAAATTATTTTTGGAAACTGGAAGATGAACAATACGATAGCCCAAGCAAGAGATTTTTGTGATGAAGCTAAAGTTATTTCTGATTTAGCGAAGACGAAGGATGTTATTGTCGGAGTTGCTCCCAGTTATCTTTCGCTTCAATATGTTGTTGAACACAAAGAAAGTCTTTGGGTCTTTGCTGAAGAAACGCACTATGCTGACCACGGAGCGTTCACTGGTGAAGTTTCTATTCCAATGCTTCAAGAGATCGGAGTTCAAGGTTCATTGGTGGGACATTCCGAACGTCGGAAATATCACGGCGAAACCGACTTGGATTGCAATCGTAAAATCAAGGCTTTAATCAAAGCTAATATGGGCGTTATGTATTGCTGCGGTGAGACTTTGAAGGAGTTTGATGAAGGCCTCGCTAAAGATGTTATCAGAGCTCAAGTTACCGTCGCTTTGATGGATTTAAAGGAAAGTGACTTAGCGAGAGTATACATTGCATATGAACCAGTTTGGTCAATCGGTACAGGCAAGAATGCTTCGGAGGAGATTGCTATCGAAATGTGTTCGTATATCCGTTCCATCATTAGTGAATTATTTTCACCTACGGCGGCGGAAAAGATATCTATTCTCTATGGCGGTTCAGTTAAACCCTACAACATCAAAGGCTATTTATCCTCAGAAGAGGTTGATGGTGCCTTGGTTGGTGGAGCGAGTTTGACTGCTAAGTCATTTGAAGAATTAATTAAAGAAATATAAGCTTATTAATTTTTAGTTTATAAAGTAAATTAATTGAATTATTGTTTTAACTGTATTTAATGGAGGATTGCCCTTTTTAATTGAAGAGCAATCCTTTTAATTTATATTCTTTTATACTTATTTAATTTTGCGTTATAATTTTATGTGTAGAAAGGATGTAATGATTTAGAACATTGCATCTAGTCTATGAAGTATTTTTATATATAAAATACATTTAAAAGGGGAAATAATATATGGAATTTTACTCGGAAGAGCAAGCAAAATATCATGCAGAGCACAAGACAATTGCGAATAAAGGGATATTTACTGTTTATGGATATTTTGGTTTAGGAATATTGGTAACGGCAATTGTCGCTTTAGGTTTACCTTATTTAGTTACGGCTTTATTTGGTGATGGAGCTGATAGTTCTTCAATATATTTCTCCATTGTTTTTGGTTGTTCAATCGGATTGATTGTATTTAGTTTGATTTCGAATTTTACAGCTATCTTTCAACATCCGATAGGAATGATTGTGTGTTATACCCTTTACGCTGTATGTTTTGGTGGTTTGATGTCAATGATAGCTCTCATTGTCGGATACAGTACTTTGACCTATGCTTTGGGAATAACTTCAGCGATGTTTCTTTTTATGAGCTTGATTGGATATATGTCTAAAGGGAGACTTAATAAGTGGATATATTACACTATTTCTATTGTTTTTGCTCTATTGATTGCGGCCCTTTTCAATATTCTAATATTTAATAATTCCTTTCTATACTGGGTTGTTTCCTACGCTATCATCTTAGTTTTTATGCTTCTTATCATCGTGGATACTTCGAGGATTATGCAGGCTGGATCGGAAAATGTTTTGGAGAACAATAAAACTTATGCGGTCTATTGCGCATATCGTTTGTATTCCGATTTCATGATTCTCTTATATTATATTTTGCGAATTATTGTCATCGTCGGAGCAAAAGGGGGAAGACGATAAATGATAAGCGGTGAAGAATATTTGAATTTTATGGAAAAAGAATCGGATCTTGCTAATCAAGAGAGGATTTCGTATGGAAAGATTCCTCAGGTGCGCTTGTTGATTGAGATGCTGAATGATAAGGCGAATCCTTCAACCATTGAGTCTTATATCATAAAGAATATTCAAACGTGTTTTAACTATGCCCCACATCTGACGATGCAGGTCTATCTGTCGTGTTTTATTACCCAGCAACAGACATATGATTTGCCGCAAAAGATTGAAGCGTTGGCTCAAAGAGAAGATCTTCCTGCTAAGGCGTTAAGCGTTGTTAATTCATATTTGTCAATTTTGAAATTCAAGGATAATGCAGCGCCTTCTGATACTTTTGCTTCTGATGAAAAAATTGAAAACACCATAGAAAATCTATCCACTAAAACCATCTCGAGATTGGCTTTTCTTATTCAAATCCGCTTAGAGATGGGAACTTCCATCGATGATATTATCCGCATGCTGAATCCCTATATGATTAATCCTAGCAAGGATCCATTATATAAAATAACTGTTCTTCAGCAGATGGTGCAGTTCGCCAAAAAATATCCCGCAACTGAGATTCTTAAAATATTTATTAAGGATGAAACTTATTTTATCACCTTGGATAATTCCTTGGACGAGACTAAAGATGTCTTTTTGCGTGGTGTGGACTATTATGTCAAGGAATTGAATGCTACTTCTAATGTTCGAGATATTGTTTTAACCGTTGCCAAAATGTATCGCCTGCTTCATTATAACGATAGGAGCGTATTGGCAAGTGAGACAAATATTAAGTCATTTGTGTGCGCGGTTATCAATGGATATAACAATTCAATCAGAGGCTTTTCTCCTTCGTCAGTCTTTGAGGTATCATTCCCCGAGGAATATAAAAAAGAAGAGGGTTGGCTGTCCGCTTTAAGAATCCTAGATGTTGTTTTTAAGGCGCGATATTTTGAGTGAAATTGATTTTTAATAATTTTTAATTATAGATAGCAGTTAACTGCTGCCATCTTTTTATTTGGTATTTTAGATGATAGTGAGGTGGATACATGGAAAAAATAACAAAGGAAAAAACTGATCTGTACGATTCGGTTCTTGTGGCCTTTCTTTTGGCTTTGATCGGAGGCTTCCTCGATGCCTACACATATGTTGTTCGCGGTGAAGTATTTGCAACGATGCAGACAGGAAATATGATTTTACTTGTTATCAAAGGAATGAAATACAATTGGGCTTTGACTTGGAATTACGTTCTCCCTATCATTTCTTTTGCTATCGGTGCTGTCATATCGGAACTGCTAAGAGATCTGTTGACGAAAAGAAAAATGAAAATAAACTGGCAACAAATTTTATTGACGATTGAAATGTTTATTTTGATTGTTGTTATCTTTATTCCTGATGGAAGTGGAAATATTTTGGCGACATGCTTAATATCTATCGTTGCAGCACTGCAGATGAACGGTTTTAATAAAATGAAAGGTCATACCTTTTTTTCAACAATGTGCACAGGCAATTTGAGTTCGGGGTCTGTTTTCTTGTATAAAGGAATTCGAAAGAAAGATGTTCAGTATCTAATTAAGTCACTGAGATATCTAGGCGTAATTATTTTCTTTATTCTAGGTGCTTTCCTCGGCTCACTTATTTTCCAGTATACTAAAGCACTTTCTTTGCTCTTACCTTGTGGCGTATTAGGTATATGTTTTACAATTCTCTTTTTTGACAAAAGAGAGATTGAAGTTTTTCCATCCTAATATACTTGAAATCTTATTTTTTTCTCGACACTCGTTTGAAATTCTTACTTCGCGATCTATTGAACGAAAA
>JAQWCB010000092.1:0-1856 GCA_028707375.1 Bacilli bacterium
TCTATTCACGCCAACTGTCTTCGAATCTTTGATGAAGGGGTGCTAATTATTGGCGATTCAGGAATAGGTAAATCCGAGGTTAGTTTGGATTTGATTAAGCGCGGTCACACGCTGGTTGCTGATGATCGAGTGGAAGTATCGAATGTTCGCAATCAGTTAATTGCTGAGGCACCAGAAATAATTTATGGAATGATGGAAGTGCGTGGAGTTGGTATCATTGATATCACTAGAACTTTCGGAATCAACTCGCTGAAGAAAAAATCAACTATCAAATATATTATTAATCTCATTCACTTTGATCCGACCAAGCCAGTCGATCGCTTGGGCAATCAAATTAAATATAAAGATATTTTAAATATTCCTGTTCAAGAAATTGTTATTCCTGTTTCACCAGGAAGATCGATAGCGGAGGTTATTGAGGTAGCTATTACTAATCTCAAACTGAAGGAATATGGCTTTGATTCCGCATACGAGTTGGAACAAAAATTAACAGAATTTCGAAATAGAAAGAAGAACAAATGATGTATTTACCGAATTTAGCTTTGATTAAAGATTTTCATATTTTTGGTCTTCGAGTAACTTTTTATGCCCTATTTATTGTGAGCGGAGCTTTGCTTGCTTGGTTTTTGGCTAGTTGGAAGGCCCACAAAAAGGGATATCCTTGGGATATTTATGACACCGTTTTCTACTGGGCTTTTCCAGCTGGAATCGTCGGGTCGAGACTCTGGTATGTCATTGCGCAGTGGGATGAGTTTGCCAATCGTCCATGGTATCACGTCTTTGAGACATGGGAGGGAGGCATGGCTATTCAAGGTGGAGTAACCTTGGGAGCTATTGCAGGCATTTTAGTCATTCTTATACGCCGTCGCGGCTGGTCTGTATGGGAAGCCGCCGACATTGCTGTACCGGGAATATTGTTAGCTCAAGCTATCGGACGGTGGGGAAATTTCTTCAATGTTGAAGTATATGGACAAATCGTTGACATGTCGACTTGGTCGTTTTTACCTAAATGGATACTTAATCAAATGGTTGTCGATAACGCTTTCCGAGTTCCTCTTTTTCTTTTAGAAGGAGTGATCAATATCGGTGGATATTTTCTTTTGTCACGTTTCATCCCACTAGTTTTTAATAAACACTACAAGAATGGTGATACATTATTTGGATATTTTGCTTGGTATGGAATAGTAAGATTTGCTTTAGAGCCTTTGCGCGATGCTGCATATAATATGGGGGATGGATCCTTTATGGCCGCCCAGGCTATGGCTATTGTTTTTATGGCTGTGGGGGTAGTAGGAATAATTCTAAATCACCTTGCTAGATATTACCTTGAGCAAAGAAAAACAAAGAGCGTTAAAAATATATAAATATCGGTGTTAAATTAAGCATATTATTAGCCAAAAAACGATTGTCAAGATAAAATATAGATATAAGATTAGAGCGAGGTAGATATTTATGGAAAAAGAAATAAATGATGTGGCAATTATTGGCATGGGACCAGCAGGAATATCTGCGGCAATATATTTAACAAGATCAAACGTTAACCCTATTTGTTTTGAACCGGGATTAGTTGGGGGTAAATTGAACTGGGTTCACGAAATAGAAAATTACCCTTCTTATGTCGGAACTGGTAAGGGTTTAGCTGAAAATATGAGCGCACAGGTTGAACATTTTCAACTTGATGTTAGAAAAGAAAGAGTAATCAATGTTAATCCCAATGATGATGGGACTTATCTTTTAGTCACCGATAAGAAAGAATATATTTTTAAATCGGTTATTATTGCTAATGGTATGAAAGAAAAAGAATATAAGGTCAAAGGATCAGAAAAATATAATTCAGTAGGAATATCGCGGTGCGC
>JAQWCB010000092.1:1956-4413 GCA_028707375.1 Bacilli bacterium
ATTAAGGACATATATGATGTAAAATGCAGCTTTACATATACGCGGCAGTTGCGGTTGCAGAAAAAACTAATTTATCATATTCAAGCGGAAGAAAAAGTAACACAAATATTGGAAGATTTGGAAATATATAAAGATTTTCAGGCGATAACTCCTAAGCTTTTTCTCAATAAAAAATACTTCCGCCCCTTTGTTATTGGGACATTTTTAGCGTCCGGACAGGTATCTGATCCTAAATCCGGTCGATATTTTTGCGAAATGGTTTTTAATCGTCAGGAGGATGCCAAAGTTGTCCTAAGGCATTTGCTTCGTTTCAACGGGGAAGATTCGATGTCGTTCAAAATTATTACTCGGCGAAATAAATATGTCTTGTATTTAAAAAAATCTGATCAGATAAGTGTCTTTTTGGGATTTATTGGGGCGGTTTCACTCATGTTTGATTTTGAAAACGCTAGACTGGAAAGAGATTATTTTAACAATGAAAATCGATTGGAAATATGTGCGCAGGCTAATTATTCTAAAGCGCTCAAGACAGGTCAAAAAAATATTTCAGATATAAAAATTATTGAAGATAAATTGGGAGATATTTATTTTAGTGACAGGTCGCGATTATTGGCGGATTTGAGGAAAGAAAATAAAGATGCATCGTATCAGGAGTTGGCAAATATGGCTCTGCGACGCGGATTGAGTATTACAAAATCAGGGGTTGTTCACATTTTCTTGAGATTCAGCAAGGACGCTGAACGTCTTTCATCAGGCGATAAGATTGAAGGTAAAAAGTAATTTTCTAGGATAAATTTTAGTGCTTCATTCGAAAATTTTAGTCATTTGATATATATTGTTAATTTTTTTGCTTTGGTTTATAATATTAGCGTGAAGAAGGAGGACATATTAATGTCTATTAAAGTTGGTATTAATGGCTTTGGCCGTATTGGTCGTCTCGCTTTCCGTCGCTGTGTCGAGGAAGGCATGGAAGTTGTTGCAATTAATGATTTATCAGATGCAGATAACTTAGCATACTTATTAAAGTATGATTCAGGTCACGGGACTTTTAAAAAAGATGAAATTTCTTTCAAAGAAAATACTTTAGTTTTCGAGGGAAAAGACATTCCTATCTATGCGAAGAGAAATCCCGCTGAAATTCCGTGGAGTGATCACGATGTTGATATCGTACTTGAATGCACAGGCATTTTTAAGGATACTGTTTCCGCTGGTGTTCACATCAGTGATGGTGGTGCCAAAGGTGTTGTTATTTCAGCCCCTGCTAAAAAGACTCCCACTTATGTATACGGAGTAAACTCCGACAAATTAACCGCTGATGAGAAAGTAATTTCCGGTGCTTCTTGCACTACTAACTGCTTAGCTCCTATGTGCAAAGTTCTTGATGATAACTATGGCATTATCGGTGGATATATGACAACCGTTCACGCTTATACAAATGATCAAGCTACTTTGGATGTTATTAAAAAGAAAGATTTCCGCCGTGGTAGAGCCGCTGCTATGAACATTGTTCCTACAACCACAGGTGCAGCTCAAGCTATTGGTCTTGTTATGCCTCAATTGAATGGCAGACTTCAAGGTGGTGCTATCCGTGTTCCAGTTCTTGATGGTTCATTAGTTGAACTTAATGTAAGACTTAAGAAGAATGTTACCAAAGATGAAATCGATGCAGCAATGAAGAAAGCTTCCGAAGGTGAACTCAAGGGTATCCTTGGCTACACTGACGAAAAGATTGTTTCAAGAGATATTCTTGGTATAACAGTTGGTTCGCTCTACGATGCGGTCAATACCAATGTGTTTGAAGATTTAGATGGCAATCAATACGTAACAGTATTTGGTTGGTATGACAATGAATATTCATACACTTGCCAGTTGATCCGTTTGGCTAAGAAATTCGCTGGTCTTCTCGGAGCCTAATTACTAAATTTACTTATTGCGTCCGAAAGCCATTTCGGGCGCTTTTTTGACAAAAATTAAAGGAGAAACTTCAATTATGAAATTACATGTTAAAGATTTGAAGGTTGAGGGGAAAAGAGTTTTAGTCAGAGTTGACTTTAACGTTCCGCACAACGATGATGGTACCATCCGTGACGATACAAGAGTGGTGGCGGCCTTGCCAACAATTAAGGAATTAATTAAAAAAGGTGCAAAAGTTATCTTGATGTCGCACTTAGGAAAAATTAAGTTTAAAAAGGGACCGGAAGCAGTGGCGAAAGCCAAGGCCGCCAACAATATGGCTCCCGTTGCTAAATGCTTAGCCGAACATTTAGGACAGCCGGTTCAATTTGTTGATGCCACAAGAGGCGAAAAATTGTCCAAGGCGGTGGCTTCATTGAAAAATGGTGAAGTCCTATTGATGCAAAATACTAGATACGAAGAGGGCGAAACGAAAAATGATCCGGAATTAGCTGCAATATGGGCTAATCTAGCTGATGCTTTTGTTATGGATGCTTTTGGTTC
>JAQWCB010000093.1:0-1689 GCA_028707375.1 Bacilli bacterium
GTTTTTTGTTATACTAATAAGGCTTATATAGGGAGAGAAAAATGAAAATTAAAAATTTGTTTATTGCAAGTGCAGCAGCCGTTTTATGTCTCACTAGTTGTAATGAGACAACTTCTATTGAAAACTCTTTATCTGATAATTCTAGTCTTGAAAATTCCACATCTGAGACTTCTAGTCAAACTAATGTTGAACAGGAAAAACTATCTTTCAAGGCTATCTGTCCTAAGGGGGCTCCAGGCCTAGCCTTAACAAGTTATTTGTCAACTGATCCGGAGCAAGTTGAATTGGGGACTCCCCTTATGACAAAGAATGCTTTTTTTTCGGAAGATTATGATGCTATCATCTTCGATGCAACCACGGCTAATACTTTGATTGATGTTAAAAAGGCAAAGTTTAAGTTGGCGTCGATTATAACCGCAGGAAACGCTTTTGTTTTAGCAACGGGGAACGATGATAACACTACGATGGAGGAAGGGGATTCTATCGTCTCATTTGGAAACGCTTCTTCCGTTTGGAATCGCGTTTTGCAAAATGATTTTTCCATCACCAATATTTCGTACTTAGGTTCTGCTGCCTTGGCTGCCAGCACAGCCATTACCGGAATAAATGAGGGCGAAAGTGTCGACTATGTTGTTGTCGCTGAGCCTTATGTTACAAAGGTGCTTACGACTAATACGGATGTCAGCGTGAAATATAATCTTAAAGAAGAATGGGCTAAATATTCTAAGGCCCAGGGACTTAACGATGGGAATGGTTTTACTGACTTCCCACAGGCGGGATTATTTATCTCGGATCGACTTGACGCTGCTACGGATCAAACTACTATCAATAACATAGAGAACTTTATTTCCATTATTAATAAAAATGCCGATGATTTAATTGATAACGATGGTAAAAATGTTATGGCTCAGATTACAAAGGACACCGATAAAGGTCTTTATACCACCGATGAAACATTTGGAATTGATAAAGATATTTTAGCAACAGTTGTCGATTCTAATAAAAGTGTTATTGGAGTCAAAAATGCCTTGGCTTTCAATTCATCTTCTTACGATTATGATGGATTCATGACTAAGTCTGGTAGTCTTGGCTATACCAAACCTCTCGATACCTTTTATTCTCATTACTTTAATGCCAATCATGACTAAATATATCGCTGTTGATCTTATTGATAAAAGAGCATTGATTCATTTCATATAATGCTCTTTTTTTGACCATTATCATTTATTTACCTAAACGAATAAACTATACTTGATATAGTATATTAACGATAGGGAATAATATTATGAAGGATATAAAAAGAAAACTTAATTCAAATAGTAAAGTGATTTTCTTTGCTTTGGGAATTCTTTTACTTATTGCTATTTGGGAAATAATATATCTGTCGACTTCTCACAACACTTTTCCGGAATTTTTTTCATCAATTGGCGAGATGTCGGCGCTCATGGGCAATCCATCAATTTGGAAAGCGCTAGGTTACACTTTTTTTCGCCTAGTCATCAGTTTGCTTTTTTCCATTCTCCTTGGAACAATTTTCGGATTGCTAGCGGCATATTTCCCACCAGTTGAATATGTCTTAAAACCATTGGTATATATTATCACATGCTTTCCGACGGCTTCGTTGATTTTCGTTCTCATTATATATACCAAAATAACTTCTTATCTGCTTGTCTTCATTGTGACTTTTCC
>JAQWCB010000093.1:1789-4350 GCA_028707375.1 Bacilli bacterium
CAGTTGAATATGTCTTAAAACCATTGGTATATATTATCACATGCTTTCCGACGGCTTCGTTGATTTTCGTTCTCATTATATATACCAAAATAACTTCTTATCTGCTTGTCTTCATTGTGACTTTTCCCATAATGTATAAGGCTGTCTTAGGCGGGGGAAAAATAATATTGAAAAAGTACAATGATCCTATCGCAACTGAAGGACGATACTCCTTTATCAATTTGATTAAAGTTGTTTTACCACTGAGCTTGCCATATATATTTATCGGTATGGCTCAGGCTGTCGGTCTCGGTTTCAAAGTGGAGATAATGGGAGAGGTATTTATGACTAGCTGGCACTTTATTGGAATTGGTAAACTTATAAATGAAGCTTATACCAATCTTGACATGCTAGAGTTATTTGGTTTAACCTTTTTTGCGATTCTAACAATCATAGTCTTGGATACCATAATACACTTTGTCAAAAGATGGCTGTTCAATAAATATGGAACTGAGCCAGTCAAAGTGTTCAGTCTGAGATAACCTATATGTCATTGCACATTGCACATAGCATGTAGTATCTAATTAGTATTTAATTAGTATATATTTATATAAATGATTATGTGGATAAGTCAGCCCAAATAGCGGTAAACTGTTAACAATGATGACTGCTTAATTTATATAAAAGCCCTTTGTATATAGGTAATAATGTATTTAGTTTACATAATAGTGTTTATACGAAGTTGTAACATACGAAAAAATTTACGCTAATCAGTATCATTTTGTAATTTCTTTATTAAACATACAACAAATGAGTACACACTTCCCTCAATTTTTTCGCCATATAAAAAGAGCGGGGCCAAAATGGTTCCGCCCAATTTATATGATCGTCAACTATCTCAGCCAATAAATGGATCATCAATCAAGTGAAGCAAAACAGATGCTGCTCTTCTAGCTGATATGTAAAGGTATTCCTCAAAAGCACTTCCGTTATCATCAGCAAAAACATAATCTGAAACTCCGCGAATGATAGTAAATGGAATATCTAAATCGTGCGCACACTGACCAACCGCGGCTGATTCCATATCAACAAGCAACGGATTGTCAAAATTTTTAAGAAATTCTTTGGTCATTTTTGTCTTGGTAGCAAAGCTGTCACCCGAAATGATAGTTCCCTTTCGAATAGTTAAAGTAGTATTAAGCTTATCTAGTAGATTGAGATTTTCCTTATCTGCTTCAAAATACATCGGTTCATGTGCCATTTGACCCAGTTGATATTTTCCGTCTCCAGTAATATCGATATCGTAATAGCCAACCTTGGTCGCAACAACAACATTAAGTGGAACAATATTTTCAACCAATGAGCCTGCAACGCCCACATTGTAAATCTCAGCTATATCTAGCCTGCTTGCAAGATAACCGATTTTCAAGCCAATCTTTGCTTTCCCAATTCCCGATACAAAGGCGAATACCTTCGCACGCTTGGCCTCAAACTCAACACCATCAATCATTCCATAAGAAACTTTTTTAAACTTTTTTAACTTGGGAAGAAGTTCATTCATTTCCTCTTCCATGGGAAATACTACTACCGTTGTTTTCATTTACTTAGCCTCCTTTTTGAATTCAATCAATGGACAATTCTTATATATGGCATCGAAGTTAACGCGCTCGCGTTCAAATTCTGAAAAAATATGAACCACAATATCTCCAGCATCGACAACGACCCAATCAGCTCCGTTGCGACCTTCAACATGTTTAATCTTACCGCCGTCAGCTTTCTCAATTATCGATTCAACATTCTCTTGAAATCCATGAATCTGTCGTGCATTTGATGCTGACACCACCAAATAATAACTCACCATTGGCGTATAGTCGCGCACATCGTAAATCTTAATATCCCTTCCCTTGTGAAAGTGACAATCTCTCGCTAATTTTTTTACTAAACTTGAAGCTCTATACATTTTTTACTCTCCCTTCAAATAATAATTGAAACAATCGATAGATAGTTTATTATCTTCGCTGACTCCAGGATGCATTCTTTCAATTACTTTCTTATTTTCCCGCAAAACATAAACAAATCCTTCTTTGTAATTTTTTTTCATCCGACGAATCATATCGCTTGAATCGTATGGACGCAGCGGATCCAATTTATCGGCGGCATAAATTATTTTCGACAGCCAGCACATGTGTGTTTTTCCTGTCGTATGGTATCGTACGGCCTCAATGATCATCTTATTGTGAATGTGAAAATAATTCTCGAGAATCAATGCCCCAGTGAATTGATGCATGACATTTGCTGAGACAACACCTCCCTTAAAATACTTTCCAAATTTAGCGTTGGTCATATTTTCGAGACGCTTATCGGTGCTGGTTTTACCTATGTCATGCAAATACCCTGCTAGGTAGGCAAGACATGGATCCTTGTGATTGGACTTAGCAATATCATAAGCAAGATTGGCAACACTAACTACGTGCTTGTAGCGTTCTGAGGTGTAATATGGCTTTATAGTCTTAACAAAATATAGTTCGTGTTCAATTAAATAATCAATGACGGATTTAGGCATATCAAATGACAAGAATTCA
>JAQWCB010000001.1 GCA_028707375.1 Bacilli bacterium
GTATTTCAACCACCCTTAACATCGAGGTGAATGATCTTGATTTTAAAGCTAGTGATATTGGGGATTATCGAGTTGAAGCGGAGAATATTGATCTATCAAATGTTTCTTTCCAACCCGGAAAAGATTCCTTTGTTGAATCCAATACTTTCAGTAGCAATGGTGCATCAATCGGAGGACTGGGAGAAGGTAACTTCTCAATCAAGTTCCAAACAAGCGCAACGTATGAGGTATCTATTTCATCCTTGATGGCTAAGTATGAATCAGATTACACTTTGACTGGCAATTTGACATTCAGTTTAGATGGCACCGATTTGACACCGACTCAACCCGATAGTTATGGAACAGTTGAAGGAAACGATTGGTTTAACTTTAAAACAGTCAGTTTTGATGCCCAGAGCATTGAAGATGGAACGCACGAATTTAAAGTAACCATTACCGGCGAGGCTCCGAATATCGACTGTTTCGACTTCAATTTAAATACTAAATAGAAAAGGATAAAATATGAAATTAAGAAAAGCAATAATGCACTGGGGTCTGGCCCTCGGTATTTTCGGACTGACTATTTGTGCGAATAAAGCCGCGAATGATTTCAGCGGCATAATAACTCAATATCTGTGTGGATTCGGTTTAAATACTGGATCTAAAGAATATGGTGAGGCCTTGGAGGCTGGCGCTAAAATGGCTGTCGGATTGGAAGAAGATGGCGTGACTCTTTTAAAAAATCAAAATGCAGCCTTGCCACTTTCCGCCAGTGAGAATAAGATCAATGTCTTTGGTTGGAGCGGATGCGATAACGGCTTTATCTATCAAGGCGGTGGCAGCGGAGAAGGCAGTAGACAAGGTGCAGTATCCTTATATCAAGGTTTGCGCAATTCTGGGCTTGAAATCAACGAAGACTTGGCCTCGGCTTACAATAATCTGTCATTGAGACGAAGTGGATACACTGAAGATGTAACCCAATACTATCGTCTATATGAACCCGATAGCAGTTTCTACACTGCTTCCTTGATCAATCAAGCCAAAAGCTTCTCCAATGTTGCTGTTGTTGTTCTTGGAAGAAGAGGAGCTGAGGGTACTGATTTACCCAAAGTCCAATACGATGAAAATGGCAATGCAGATAACACTCGCAAGTATTCGAGCATCAGTGCGAAAGAAGAGAAAATGCTGGATATTGTCACGCAGAACTTCGAAAAAGTTATCGTGGTCATGAATACAGCCAATCCGATGGAGTGTGGCTTTCTTAACGATGAAGGCATCGATGCAGGAATGATAATGTACATGCCTGGAAATCACGGAAGCAATGCGATTGGAACAATTCTCACTGGAAATGTTACACCTAGCGGACACACAGTCGATACGTTCGCTTATGATTTAGCGACAGCTCCATCTTACGCAAATGCTGGTTCAGATGGTGTGCATTGGCCCGAAGGGCAAGGAAGCCGATTCTGCGATTATCAGAATTACAGTGAAAATATTTATACCGGTTACTATTGGTATGAAACAGCAGATAAAGATGGCTTTTTCAACAATGTCACTAACGATTATGGCACCGGATACGATGGTGTTGTGCAATATCCTTTCGGATATGGTCTATCTTATACCAACTTTGATTGGACTTTAAAAGATGTTTCCATTCCCGAGGGCAGCAATTTAAATGCTGATGATGAAATTAAGTTTGATGTGATTGTTAAAAATGTCGGTTCAACATTTGGTAAAGATGTTGTCGAATTATATTACGATCTTCCCTATACTGTTGGAGGAATTGAAAAGCCAGCATTGAAATTGGGAGCCTTTGCTAAGACTGATACGTTGGAGCCAGGCGAAGTTCAAGAGTTAGCACTGAGTGTCAAGGTGTCAGATATGGCGTCCTACGATTGCTACGATAAGAATAACAATGGCTTTATGGGATACGAATTGGAAAAAGGTGATTACAATTTCTCGCTGAGAACTGATGCCCACGATGTGAAAAAAATGACATCAGAATTTGATGATGGCATTTATAACTATCATATTGAAAACGGGTATAAGTATGAAAACGATCCAGTCACGGGAAATAAAGTTGAAAATAGATTTACTAATTTTACTAACTATGTTAGCGGTGCAACTTCCACGCGAGTAGAAAGAGCCATGAGCGATGAATCTAAAGCGTATTCTGTAGATGGCTTGGATTGCAATTTAAATGTTACCTATATGACACGTGAAAACTTTAAAGATACTTTCCCAGTATTTGCGGATACAGTGAAAATGTCCGATCAGTTTAAGAAGGAGACATGGTATGTCAACGCTCCAAAGGTTAATCCAGATGATCAGATGCCAATAACAGGATCTAAGGCAACCAATTACACTATTCAAGATGTGGCGGGTCTCGATATTTCAGACCCTAAATGGGAGGCATTAGTCTCACAGTTAGATGTGGAAACTTTGGGAACGCTATGTTCTAAAGGCGGTTTTGGAACTATTGCAATCGATTCTATCGGTAAGCCTCACACGGTTGATTTAGATGGACCCTCTGGCTTCAATGCTGTAGTAACCGGAAGTGAAACAGGTTTTGCTATCAACTATCCGTGTGAAACAGTCATTGCTTCAACCTGGAATTGGAAATTAGCCTATCAGTGGGGATTAAGTATCGGTAACGAAGCTAGCATTGCGGGAATTGATGGCTGGTATGCCCCAGGCGCTAATACTCATCGGTCAGCACTAGGCGGAAGAAATTTTGAATACTGGTCTGAGGACGCAGTTCTTGGTGGGACTATGTGCAGTTATACAATCTTAGGGGCCAAGGAAAAAGGTGTGTATTCTTATATTAAACACTTTGTTGCCAATGATAGCGATACGGGTCGAAACGGAGAATTTAAATTCTTAACAGAACAAGCTCTGCGCGAAATATATTGCAAGCCATTTGAAATAGCGGTGAAAGAAGGTGGCGCTAATGCCATGATGATTTCAGTCGATAGAGTTGGAACAGTTAGATGCACAGGTTCGAGTGCCCTGCTTCAAGATGTTCTTCGCGATGAATGGGGATTTGAAGGATCGTGTATTTCTGATTATTACCAAGGGGGAAATGTTAACGATATTGATGAAGGTATTCGCGCTGGAAACGATTTGATGCTCAATCCCAATGGTTCAATGGACACCTACGATGATACCGAAAGTGCTACAGCGATTATTGCTATGAAAAAGTCGGCAAAGAATATATTGTATACATATGCCGAAACAAAATATTATGCCGCGAATGCTTCAGGTCTTGATTTAGGCTCAATCGTGGGAACTCAAGGAAATGTCAACGAATGGTGGAAACCGGTTCTATACACAGTTGAAGCTGTAGTATATACGGGAATGATTGCTTATGCGGCTATCGTTCTATTAAAATATTTAAATAGATTTCCAACGAAAAGGAGAAAACAATAATGTTATTATTAGTTAATTCGATTCTTGAGCAATGGATGAAAGATAATGTCTTGACCATTGTGTTCATCGTTATCTTTGCTGTTTTGATACTGGGAAGTATCGTCGCGATGATTGTAAATAAAATAGTCGAAAAAAATAAAAAAGGCGAGAAGGATAAAAGCCCAAAAAGTATTCAATGATTGATTTATAATGTGTAATCATATATCTCTAGCAAATTTATTTGCTAGAGATTTTATCGTTTATGCTTGTAGTAAAAACATAGGAAAGGAAGTATACTTAGGACATGATTAACGTAGGAATAATTGATGATAGCCAACTGATGCTCGATACATTAAAGTCATATTTTCAACGATATTCAAAGGAAAACCATGTTCTTTTTCACATAAGAACTTTTGTTAGTGCTATTTCCTTTTTAAATAATTACAAACCAAATTATGATTTGATATTCATGGATATTGAACTTCCGGGAATGAACGGACTTGAGGCAGCGCATAAATTGCGCAAAATTGATGATTTAACGACATTAATCTTTGTTACCAATATGTCCCAATATGCGGTGAAGGGTTATGAGGTTCAGGCTTTTGATTTTATTGTTAAACCTATTAAATATTCGGCTTTTGCCATAAAGGTTACCCGAGCATTGGAAGCTTTTACTGACAGAGAATTGCGCAAGTTGAAAATCAATACGCAGGATAAGGCAATATGCATCGATATCAACAAACTTATGTATATTGAAATTAACAATCATCACATGATATTCCACACCGAAGATCACGATTATGAAGTCTATGGTACCTTAAAAACATATGAGCAGAAATTGAGCAATCATTTCTTTCGGCGGTGCAATAATTGTTATCTAGTAAATCTTCGATTTGTTAAAAGCATAGAGGATAATTATGCTTACGTCGGGAAGGATAAATTATATATTTCTCGTCCCAAAAAGACATCTTTTATCAGAGATTTAAACAATTACTTGGGAGCAAATTAAATGTACATCATCAACACTTTCTTTTGGTATAAGGCTATTTTTATGACCGAGCTTATTTTAGCTGAGCTTATTTTTTGTTTTCGGCTAAAAAGAAAGAATAAATTTTGGTTGAGATTATTGATTTCTTTAATAATTTGTTACGGCATAGCTTTTGGCTTTCCTACTCCAGTCTACAATTGGTGGTATTGCTCATTTATTTTTCTATGTCTATTTGCGACCACGATTTTTTGCTTGAAATTTCTCTTTAAGGAGTCAGATAAAAATATTGTCTTTGTTTCGATAGCTTCATATACAACGCAGCACATCTCGTATGAAATATATACTCTCTTTTTATACATATTTAATATTTCTAGTTCAGATGAAGGAATATATAGCCAAAATTCATCTAGCTTTTTTCCTAATTTTTATGCCGGACTTACATATTTTATCGTTATTCCTTTGACATATTGGCTTATTTACTATGTCTTTGGACGTCGAATTAAAAGAAATGAAGAAATGAAGCTGCACAATTTTTCTATTCTTATTCTAACAGCCTTGGTTCTGCTTATTGATATTTTCTTCACGAGTGCTATTACATATTATTCATACGATCATTTTGATCGTTTCTACATGTGTTTTGTCTCAGTCTTTAATATTGTTTCGTGCATTTTGGCTCTGCTCATTCAATTTGAATTGTCATTGCGACGGAAACTTCAGGAAGAAGTGGTGACCATCAAGCAACTGCGCGAGAAGGAAAAGGAACAGTACTATATAAGCAAAGAAAACATTGATATGATCAATATGAAATGCCACGATTTGAAACATCAAATTAGAGAAATAGGTAATCGAAGTTCCCTGAATCAAAATGCAATCAGCGATATTGAGAATGTTATATCGATTTACGATTCAACCGTGAAGACAAATAATGAGGTTCTCGATGTCATTTTGACCGAGAAGAGTTTGCTTTGTCAAAAGAAAAATATTAGTTTGAGTTGTATTGCTGATGGGAAAAAGATGATGTTTATGCGCGAAGATGATTTGTATTCGTTAATTGGTAATGCTTTGGACAATGCGATTGAGGCGGTGAGCAATATTGAAGAGGACAAGCGAGTTATAGGTATCACCATCAAGGCCAAAAATGATTTTTTATCTATAAATGTGCACAATTATTACGAAGGAAAACTAACCTTTATCAATGAGATGCCAATTACGACTAAATCAAATAAGAAATATCACGGTTACGGCACCAAATCCATTAGATATATTGTTCATAAATACAATGGTGATTGTTCTTTTACAGCGAAGAATCACATTTTTAATCTCAATATATTGTTTAATTTACATAATCTTGAGAACGATGAGGCCAATTTGACATGAAAAAAGAAAAAAGTGTTGCTTATTCAATAATTATCTTGCTATGCATTATGCTTACGGGAATTAATGCTGTGCTTTTTTCTTACACTGATAAAGTCAGTCAAGCCATATATGGAAATGGTATCAATTATGATAATGAAGGAGCAGAGGCCAGCCGATTGAAAGGGTCAGAACTTGCTTGTAGCATTGCAGAAAGTGGTATCACTTTACTTAAAAATGATGGGACGAGTCTGCCACTGAAAAATGATAGAGTCAATGTTTTTGGTTGGGGTGGTAGCGAAGATGGTTTTCTTTATCAAGGGGGAGGAAGCGGAGCCGGGAGTCTATATGCACAGACAAGTCTTTATGCTGGTCTTGCTCAAAATGGAATTTCAGTCAATCCTACTCTTATGAAGAGTTATAGCGATTTAAATTTCCATCGCCCCGGCTATTCGGAAGACATCAGTCTTAGCTATCGGCTCTATGAACCGGGCAAAGAATTTTATACAGCTGACCGCATGCAACAGGCGCAGTCATTTTCCGATGTTGCGCTCGTCGTTTTATCGCGCAAGGGATTAGAAGGTACCGATGTTCCCAAAGTACAATTTGATGATCGCGGAAATGTGATTGAAGATAGAAAATATTGTGGCATAAGCGAATTGGAAGAGGTAATGATAAAAAATGTTACCTCATATTTTTCTAAAGTTATCGTCATTTTGAATAATGCCAATGTGATGGAATGTCCTTTTTTATTAAATTCTAAGATCAACGCTTGTCTTGCAATATATATGCCAGGAAATTTTGGAACACTGGCCTTGGCTAAAATACTTAAAGGAGAAATTTCTCCTTCGGGAAGAACGGTTGATACTTGGGCCTATGATGTTGCGAGCAATCCAACCTATCCCACGACGGGAATAAATGGAGCGATGAATTATGCTGATGCTAAATCAATTTATTATCAAGATTATTTAGAGGATATTTATGTCGGCTACCGCTATTATGAAACCGCCGATGCCACTGGCGAATTTGACCAGATTAACAATGAGATTGGCAAAGGATACGATGGCGTAGTCCAATTTCCTTTTGGATATGGTCTTTCTTATACGACATTTGATTGGAAAATAACTGATGTAAACTATGTTGATGGCTCTTTTGTGGAACCCTCAGACAAAATAAGTGTTAAGGTTCAGGTTGTTAATACCGGTGAAACATATAGTGGCAGTGATGTGGTGGAATTATATTGTTCGCCACCATATAAAAAAGGAGAAATTGAAAAAAGTTCCATCGTCCTTTGTGCTTTTGCCAAAACCACAAACCTGCAGCCGCATCAAGGAGAAGAACTAACCTTGACTTTCAATATGAGCGATTTAGCTTCATATGATTGTTTTGACCGAAATAATAATGGATATATGGGATATGAACTGGAAGAAGGTAATTATTCCTTTTCACTACGAACCGATGCTCATCATATTAAACAGAAAAAAGATCAAAATAGTACTTTTGAATTAAAGGTTAAACCTAAGGGTTTCTTAATAAACAAAGATGCGACGACGGGTTATCAAGTATCCAATCGATTTACCACCTTTACCAATCCAATCAGTCACGTTTCGTCAATCATTGATGAAAGAGCAACATACAAAGCTTATTCTATTGATGGAATGGAATTAACTGATGACATTAGATATTTATCTCGGGCTAATTTTACAGATACGGAAACGAGGTTGACAACACAAAGAGCGATACGAGGTGAATTGTTTGACAATACTTGGGTAAATCATGAACCAAATATCAATGAATCCGATTTGATGCCCACGATGGGTTCTACTAAAACACATTACACTCTCAATGATCTTGTAGATAAAGATTACGATTCTCCAATGTGGAACGATATGATTGAACAACTGGATGCCTCAACCATTATCAAATTGGTGGCTAATGGCGGATTTGGAACAAATCGTATCGAGTCTATCAATAAGCCATCGACAGTGGATACGGATGGGCCGTGTGGTTTTGCCACTTACAAGGCTACCAATTATCCTTGCGAAACACTTTTGGCCTCAACTTGGGATTGGAAATTGGCTTATCAAATGGGGGAAGCGGTGGCAGATGAAGCTAATGCTATTGATGTTGATGGGTGGTATGCTCCTGGTGCCAATATTCATCGTTCACCTTTAGGTGGGAGAAATTTTGAGTATTACAGCGAAGACCCATTGCTCTCAGGAATTATATGTGCTTCAGAAGTTAAAGGCGCAACCAATAATGGACTATATTGCTATATTAAACATTTTGTTTGCAATGATACCGACACGGGGCGCAATGGCGAATATAAATTTTTGACTGAACAAGCCTTGCGCGAAATATATTTAAAACCCTTTGAAATAGCAGTAAAATTTGGCAATGCTAACGCTATTATGAGTTCTGTTGATCGGATTGGAACAACTCGATGTTCCAGCAGTTATGCATTGCTTACCGAAGTGTTGAGAAATGAATGGGGATTTAAAGGCAGCGTGATCACCGATTCATATCAAGGGGGGAATGTGCACAATCCCGATGAGTGCATTAGAGCCGGAAATGATCTATTGCTGACGCAGGCTGACACTGCTGATGCCTTTAAAGATTTAGATAGCGCAACCGCCCTCATCGCCTTTCAGAAGGCAGCAAAAAATACTTTGTATACCTATGTTAATACCAAGTATCTAGAAGCCAAAGAAAACGATATTAGTTTTGCTTCTATAACGTTTCACAAGGATGAAATATATCCGTATTGGATACCAATTTTAATTGCCGTAGATTTCATAAGCTATTCAGGACTTATTGCGTGGACCTTGATAGTTCGCAAGAGGAAATATTAAAAAACTTCTCACACCTGATGTGACCCTTTTCAAGTAGACAAAGAGTCATAAAAATACTTTGATATATGTTATCTAGAAGCTCTTTTTTATGAATTGGATATAATTTAATAATAAAAAAATGTGAATGCGTTTTATCGACACAAGTTTAACCATTTTTCAAGGGAAAAAAATATAAATAAATGATAATAACAGAATTTTAATATGCGAATAATTTTGACAAATCAAAAAGATTGTTTAATCATATATTAAGGACCAATCAGTGAAGTTGAATAATGATTATTTTCTTATAATATTTGTTCTAAAAAAGTATCAAGGAAAACTTGATACTTGATTACATAATGATTTGTTATTTTTAAAGAGTAAATGCTCGTCAAATGTGTATCATCATAAATTTTTAGTTTATCAAATAATTAATCGTCATCGTCATTCTCTTCGAAAATGATATCTGCATCAATTGCATTTCTTCTCTTTCGATGCTCTTTGATCAATTTATCAATAGGAGAAACGACTATGTAATAAACAGGTATAATTAAGAATAATATCCACATCGGATGCCACATGCTATACATCATTCCTAACATGCAATAAACGAAAAGGATGAGAAGCGGAACAGTGATTCGTGAGAAAGATTTATGCTCAAAAGCATCGACAAAAGATGGCAGAAACAAAGCTAAAATAAATAATGGCCAATAAATAATCCATCCCTCTTGATTTGGTAAAGTAAAGCCTAATATCAGGTAGGCGATCAGAGCAAAGAGCATTGATAAACTGCTGACAACACTCTTTATGAGAGAATAATGAGTTTTTCTTTTTCTCATCGAATCAATATTTCCATAAGTCATCCCGTTAACATTGATACCATCGGAAGAAATATGAACGGAATCCCCATTTTTTTCTTCAACATGTATTCCCTTTTTACCAATGTAAACAGAGTCACCATCGTCGGATTTGGCATGGACGTGAAAGGGACCGAAATCGGCGTGAACTTCACCTTCCTTTTGATGAAAAGAATTATCCTTCTTGGAATTTAAATCATCCTCTTCTTTCGATGTGTATTCATCAGTATCCTTGGTATACGATTTAGTGGTTTCACTATCAGTGCTTTCTTTTAACACAGCATCAATATCCTTTTGGCAATTTAATAAATCATCCAAAGGGATATTATATAGTTTAGCAAGTTCAATTAAATTATCGGTGTCAGGTGAAGATTCACTTCGTTCCCATTTAGAAATGGTCTGCCGTGATACATGTAATTTATTTGCTAACTGTTCTTGTGATAGATTATGTTTTTTCCTAAATTCAATCAATCTATTTGCGAGTTCTATCGTCATAATTTTTTCCTCCCTCACACTAATACTTTACCAACAAACGCAGTTGTCACGCTACCAAATTTAATTGTCAAGATAAAATTTTTTATGACAACTCTAGTTTACATTTATCTTGGCGAATGTGCTTATTGTTTTTCACAACAATCAACATTTATATGAAAAAATGTTTCTTTTGAAATTGCAATTAACATATAAAATATGTATAAAAATAAACGCTATGGAATATAAACAACTTTTAATTATAATTTAAATTTTTAATTGTCAAAATATATATGAAGAAACTAATTATATTTTCGTGGATAGAAATTTTGCAAATTATTTTTAATATCCTGAAGTATATTAATAACAAGTTTGTGATCTTTATCACTAATCAGAGAATTTGAAGTAAGGGATATTTTATTCTCATATGTTGATATACTGACTTGAAAGTATGGATTTTTTTGTCAACGGTAACGACATAGGCGATATCGGGTTTCAAATTCCCTCCTAGTTTTTCAATTGTTTTATATGAAGTTATGTTTTTTCTTTTTCTCAATTATGATTCATTTTTTATTGGGGGCCTTCTTCTTTCCTGAAATCTATATGTACTTTTTCTTAATGACAACAAACCGAAAGCTAAAAAGGCAATGAGAGCGTATACGATAAGTCCAATTAAAATGACAATCCAAACTTGCATTGCCTCTTTGGGAATAAGTCCATATATAAGTTCTCCTCTTATATAAAATCTGATAAGATCGAAGAGGAGAAATAGTAAGATTGGTAAAGGGGAAGTGAAAATAACAATGATATTTTCCCTCTTTTTGTTCACAGGATAAAAAAAGGTGAAAAAAGCCAAAATGACAAGAGGGTTTATCGCGTGCATAAAGAAAAATCCACCTGAAAAATTAAAATGAGCAATATTAAAAATTGTGCAGATGACAGTTATAAAAAAGACTGGAAGAATACAAGCTAGAACATAAGGATAGATAAGCCCTATTTGTCTCTTTTTATAAAGAATACCATCTAAGATGAGAAGAATGCCTCCGGCTAGGTTTGAAAGGCAAGTGAGTTCGTACATATATTCTCCGCCTCCAGATAAAGGATAACCCCAGATTACAGTGAATATTATCTCTATTCCTATCAAAATTTTCCCAATTGGCAAGGCGAGTTCAAGTCTATTATTTTTCTCAATTATTAAAATTGATATTCCATAGACTAGAAAGATAATGAAAAGAGATATCATTGCTATACCCATATTTACTCCTAATATAAAAAGTGCCTCATTTTCTCTATTTATACGCAAAGAATGGAATGATGCTCCTATAATTAGAAAGACTAGAGATAGAGACAAGAAGATGATAGACATCTTTTTTGCTTTGGACATAAATTGCTCTCCTTCAAGTATTATTTTAACTTATTTTTCCTTGCTGATATTAAAATAATTAGAAAAGGGAGTATTTCATTTAGCTTGCATTAATTTTTTGATTACTCTATTAGTCTAAAAACCACTCTTTCATTTTCTGAGGATTGAACTCTTCTTTGGCTTTTTTATTGTTTATGATCTTGCTCACCTTAACATTAGCTTTAATAAAGTGAATATTGACTTTAATTTTATTAAAGACTATAATCTAAAATTATGAGTGGAATAAAATGATACAAAAAGAAGAAGTTCCTAAATGGATTCTTAATCTTGAGCCAGAGGATTTGATGTTTTTAAAACGGCTGGCTCTTTATTCGGGATCTTTAAAGGATTTGGCTAAGTTCTACGGAATCACTTATCCGACCATCAGACTGAGACTGGATAGGCTGATTGAAAAAATCAAGGCTGGGGATAGTGAAACCGCTGATCCCTTTGTTGAAAAAGTACGTCAGATGGCAATGGATGACCTTTTCAGCGTTGATACGGCTAAAAGACTCATCAAAGCATATAAAAAGGAGCACGGAAATGGAGATTGACACTTTGATCGTTCTATACGTTATTGGAATTCTTGTGGAAATCGGAATTGTTTTTATCAAGCCTCGTTTTCTTTCTGCTCTTCCGATTGTTGCTACCTGCATTGCTTTCCTGATCTTGAAGGAAGGTGATATTTTCATCCTTTCTCTGATACAGTGCGGAATTTGTTTTGTTGGTAACATAACTATGACCTTGGTGAACCGACATCAAGGTAAAAAGAAGAATAACTCGATAGCTAAGTCAGTGTTGAAGGACTTATGAATATGAAGAACGTTATAAAGATTTTTGATATTACTGCTCTTATGGTTGTAATTGGATTGATGATAGCTTCAACTAGCGTCTTTTTTATTAACCAAACCGAGAAGACTACCTCTTATACAATAGCTAAGTCTTCTTATCAGACTATCAAGAACGTCAGTAATCTGGAAACGGAATTTGATTCCAAGACAGGTCTTTTCTTTAAGAATGCCAAGTTGAAAAATGCTGGGACTATCTTAACTGATTCAACTGGTGCTGTCGCATCATTGAATATTGATTGTACGATTGAAGATTCGAATAAGATTTATAACGTTGATTTCCAAAGCCAGTCTGAAGTCAGTCAGGATTATCGAGCTATGATTAATGTTTCTTCTTATACGGATACCAGCGGAGCCTTTGTCAAAGACTATCTGGATGCCATATCTCTGTTTGATTCCTTCAAAGATGATCATAACTATCGGTTTGTTTTTGCAAACTCCATTGTCGGTTCTGTTTTTGAAGATGGAATATCTTATTTGTTTCAGGACAATCAGTTGAAGGCTGTTAAAGAGAAAACGAAAGACAAATTCAGGTTTGTGTTTGTCTATGAAGACCAAAGGTGCTGTGAGAAGATTTTCTTTAGATATGATTAAACACAAATGAAGAAAATAGTTTAGTTAGATAATAATGTCCATTCATTGCTAACTGGCCATAGAATCAAATGTGCTGCAATTAATTCAGACCATGTGTTTTTGAGTAAAACAAATATTGCGCATGTTCTAAATATGACCAGTTTTTCCAAGCTGGGTAGAACAAACATTGGTCACTATCTTGAACAAAGTAGAATAATTGTTGTAACTGATAATTCGGTCAATAGTACTTTCCTATAAGAAAATAATGTTGGCGACTCCGATTATTCTTTTAATAATACCTAGAAGGGTCTCTATGCTTACAAAAATGGAACTGAAAATGTGACCATCAATGTTTTTGTTGCCCTTATTGAAACTGAAACGGATAGAATAATGATGGAATATATGAGACTAAAGATGAAGCCACTTATAACGATTTTGCAGTAGACAAAGGGGCTTAGGATTTCCGAATTAACTGAAATTACCGCATTGATATATTTATCGGCAATATCAAACACAACTTTTATATAATCTTTTACGATTGTAGGGATTCCATACCTTTAAGAAGCCCAGCAAATTGAGTCACTGTTCTCCAGTCTATCTGAATTTTTCTTATTGAATATTTGTTCTTTGTTTCTTGAAACCCACTTTCCCCTTTATTATCCCATGTTTTGTTGATTGAAATAGTTTGGTTTTCATAATCAAAATCTTTGGGAGTTATTCCTAAAGCTTCAGAGAACCTCATTCCAGTTTTTACTATGATTAAGATTAGCCAATCTACATTAACCTCATTAGTTAGGTTTAAATTTGTTAACAAAACTTGTACTTGAAACTGGTTCAAATACTTTATCTTCTTTTTTTTAGGTTTCCTTCCTTTTATTATAACCTTTCTTGTTGGATCGTTTTTAATTAAGCCCTCATCAACAGCGTCTAATATCGAGCCTTTAAGCTGGTGATGAAAATCCATAGTCGTTTGTCTTTCGTGACATTCAGCATAGTCATTTATTAGTTGTTGATAAACGATTCTTGTTATATCTGATGTTTTCAGTTCTGGAACTAGTATTCGAAGCCATTTTAGTGTTAACAGATATTTTTTCATAGTGACTTTTCTTACCGCACCATCCTTATATATCTCTATCCATTTTTCATAGTAATCTACGAATAATTTACTGCTTTTTTTCATTTTGATTTCCTCCTTGTTGGTTTTACTTACGCTGATGAAGGGTGATAATTGTATCTAATTGATTAAATAGACTACCGATTTTCTTTTGCTCCTCTGTTTGTGGAACTATTGTATCGTGTTCAGAAAACTCCTTTTTGTTAACTATTTGGAAAGTAAGTCCTCCACCAAGTCTTTTCATATCTAAGGACCAATGATTACTCTGTGTGAATAGGAAATATGGATCATTTTCAGGGGCAGGTACAAGTGCATTGATTTGTTGATTGAAGCTGCCTTTAGAGCCTAACAGAGTGTTTTTTCCTATGCTAGCAATACATGTAACCAATATTGTTTTTGGTGGTACTACTCGTGCAACTGATTCACCTTTTTTACTTAACATTCTAGCAGTATAAGTAGTTATATTTTGATTAATATCGGTAGGTGTTACCCAAATAAGGCCATCATTAGAGTAGTAATCAGTTATTGCAGTTGATGGTGTATTTCCTGTTATAATACTTCCCAGTTCTCCTACTTTACACTGTTCCCAAGTAAACGCAAAAAAAGAACCCGTAAAGGTTCTTTTCGTGTAACATTTTGATATATTATTTATCAGATTCCGGCAACTCAATTTCAAAGCCACCTTCGAAAATAAATCTTCTTAAAAAGTCATCTACTTTCATATGAGTTTTTGGTATTGATGGTTTTACATTTTCTTTCCATTCAAAATATTTCCTAGCTTTTGTAATCTCTACTGAGTGTTTCAGTTCATCAAATCGTCCAAACTCATTAATTGTATCATAAGTAACCTTCCTTGAGATAAATTGTCTCAATAGTTGTTCATTCAATCCAAATATTAGAGCACATTTTGTTATTTGATCATTCTTTGCTTTTACTTGATATTCTGTAATATAATCACGCAGTGTTTTACCAACAACAATCTCAGCATCTCCTCTTTCAATATCTCTTAGGAAGATAGCCGCATACTTTTGTTCTTCTTGTGTAAGGGACGCAAATGTACTATGAAGTTCATTGAGTGTTTTTTCTTGGTCTTCTTTGCTTCCGCTATCTAGTGCTTTTAAATACTTGTCAAACTTACTATTCATGTAGTTTGTATCAATTAATCCTGTATTAATCTCTGTTAAATAACCTTCAATTTCATACGGTACATCATCAGATGTTGTACCATTAGAAGTGGTTGTTAGTTCTTTATATCTTAATGCTAAGTTTAAGTAATCATTCTCAACAAAATAAATCTCCAAGTCTTCTTTTAATATGAATGGAGTTTCTTCCACATTTTCCCATTTAAATCCTTGAATTTTTGCTGATTCTAAAGACTCATTCAATTGTCTGAATAGTTTAGAGAATTTTGCTTTTGCCGTTGGTTCTTCTGGAAGTTTGGTGAAGTCTACTTGATCTCCGACGATAAACAGTTCTTCAATCTCTTTGTATATGATGTTTAGTTTATCTAAGTTATCTTTAAGTTTCGGAACAAATAATCCTAGCGGTTTATCACCTGAGTACAGCTTTATCGCTATTTCAATGTTTTTTTCCATCGTATGTGGTTTGCGATAATATTTCACAGTACCAAAAGGTTTGTCTGGACCAAATAATCGGTTTGTTCTTGAGAATGCTTGAATGATATGTTCATACTTTAATATCTTATCGACATATAGTGTATTGATCCATTTGGAATCAAAACCAGTTAACATTTGATCGACAACTATCAAAATATCAATTTGTTTTTCTGGAGTTTTTTCAATACTAATATATGGTTCTTTATGGGCAAGTCTTGATGCGACATTCTTTTTGTATTTATCCCAAGTTCCTAAAGTATATGACATATTGTATCTTGCATTATAATCTTCGAGCAATTCCACTAATCCATCTTCTTTATAAGCAGTATCTCCATTGTTGTCAATACTAGGATCAAACAATGCAGTTACCTTCAATGTAGGACTTTTCTCTTTGAACAAGCGATAATAATCAATCGCTTCTTTAATGCTTGATGTGGCTAATATCGCATGGAACTTCGAATTACGACTAAGTGTAGTCCAATTGGATAAGATGTCTTCTACAACCATATTGTGGTGAATAGGGTTATCGTATTGTGAACTCGGTATATAGTCTTCAATACCTTTTACATAAGTCCCAGTATCATTATAGTATCCAGCCATTGGAACATTATTAATGTATTCATAATACTTGGTACTTTTCTTTGGATCAGATATTGCATCCGTTTCATCTTTTGCTTTTGAAACATCTAGAGCAACAATCTTTCTTAAATCTAAGTCTTTATACGTTGTTACTTTATATGGATCAAATCCTAAAACGTTCTTATCTCTAATACCATCAGCAATACTATATCTATGTAACTCATTACCAAATACATCAGCGGTAGTTGAATCATTTCGTTCATTTTCTTTATGAATTGGTGTTCCAGTAAATCCAAAGAATATGGCTTGTGGGAATGTGGTTTTAATGCGATAAAGCATTTCACCAAATGTTGATCTATGCGCTTCATCTACAATAAAAACAATTCTCTTAGATTTCATTAATTCAATATCTTTTGCTTTCAGTCCATACTCTTCTTCACTGATGCGACTCATTTTTTGGATTGATGTAACAATTAGTGTATTAGATGGGTCACTGCTTTTCAGTTTTGTAACAAGTACATTACTATTTTCAGTTGCCTGAACATCTTCATTTTCTGTTGCAAAATTCTGATATTCTCTCAATGACTGAGTTCCTAATTCTATACGATCTACTAGGAATATAACCTTATCTGCATCCTTAGAGGTAGATATTAATTGCGCAGACTTAAAACTAGTCATGGTTTTCCCTGACCCTGTTGTATGCCATATATATCCACCTAGATTGTTTCTCGCAGACCAGTCCGTTTTAGATACTTTGTCTGATATAGCGTAAGCTGCATAGTACTGGTAACTTCTTAATACTTTTAATAATCCATCTGTATTATCAGCTACTGTATAGAATCCAATTAACTGATGAGCCATTGGAATGGATAATAGTTTAGCAGTTACTTCTTTCCAATCATTAATTGGCTCATTATTAAAATCAGCCCAGTGGAAATAGAAGTTGGGATTGAATTTATTGTCTTCTCCTGGATTAGAGAAATATAGTGTTTCTTCTGGTGTCATTGCGACAAATATCTGTACTAATGAGTAAAGACCTCTAAAGACACCTTCTCTTGAATATTTCTCAATTTGATTTGCTGCTTGTGATACTGGGATACCTGATTTTTTAAGTTCGATATGAATCACAGGCATACCATTAATTAAAAGCATTAAATCTCCTCTTCTGTCATTCAATATACCAGGAGTTTTAAACTTAGGTTGACTTACAATCTGATATTTACTAGAACCAGCCGCAATTTCCATACGGTCATAAATTTTTAAACTGATTTCTTTACCAAAATGTAATTTATCTTTAGGGTTATCTCTTTTTATTGATACAGTCTTTCCATTGATAAATCCATTTAATTTTAGTGGTGTTCTTAGAGATTTAATCTGTTCTATAATTTGTTGCATCTCATTATCAGTTAAAGGTTGATTATTTAGACGATCAATTTCTCTATTATTAGCGAACAGAATATTTGCCCAGTTTTTAAGCAAATCCTCTTCTGAAGGATTTTTAATAATTTCCTGCTCCCACCCGTATTGGGATAGAACAGATATTAATTCTTTTTCAAATACTAATTCATTGTCAAATGCCATATTTGTTCCATCCTTTCTACACAAACATCTTTTGAAGCAGTGCTTTTTTAATATTTACTAGTTTTTCATACTTACGCTGATGAAGGGTGATAAGTGAATCTAAACTCTCCAAAGATTTCCCAATTTTCTCTTGTTCATCAACTTTTGGAAATTTATACGCTATACCGGCAATGTCTTTACCATACATATGAGTTATAGTAGTTCCTACTGTAATCGGATATAGTTTACTTTTTTGTGCATTAATTTGATAACTAACAAATGGTTCGTAAACATTTGATTCTTTAGATCTAGCGATTATTATATCCCCACCTAATTTGACATTATCCAGCATTATTGCGTTCGATTGAGCGGTTCCAAATTGCACAGTACTAGATCCCGGAAATCATATATCTCCTTTTTTCGATAGTACTCCACTGTCATAATTTGAGCTTAAAG
>JAQWCB010000094.1 GCA_028707375.1 Bacilli bacterium
CGGAGTTTCTGCTAATTCATATTTAAGAAAAGAAATAATTAGACGTGGTCAGGATCTTTATAAAATTGTTATTCCTCCGCTGTGGTGCACGACAGATAATGCCGCGATGATTGCGAAAATTGGCTCTAGACTATATAAGATGGGACGAACCGATTCACTTGACTTTGCACCTCAGGCTTCGAGAGAATTAGGACAATAGGATATTTACTAAGATAGAAATTTTATTTATAATCTAAGGAAAGGGAGTTTAGATATGGAAAAGTATATGACCGTGCGCGAGTTGTACGAAGGTATCAACGCAAAGGATCACACCTTAGTTGATGGTTTTAAAGTTGAGATTGATGGATGGATTCGTGGCAATCGCTTTATGGGAAATATGGGATTTCTTTCATTCAATGATGGAACATGTTTTAAGAATGCCCAGCTGGTGTATTCAAAAGAAATAGAAAATTTTGAAATGGTGGAGAAGATAAAGTTGGGATCAGCGGTCAATATAACTGGTTCGCTTCGTTTGACTCCGGAGGCTAAACAACCTTTTGAAATCTTGCTTGACAAAGTTATTTTAGTCGGCGATGTTGAAGATTCATTTCCCTTGCAGAAGAAGAAAACTTCATTTGAATTTTTGCGGACCATTCCTCATCTGCGTCCTCGGACCAATACGTTCAAGGCCGTATTTAGAGTTCGTTCAATTCTTTCCTTTGCTATTCACGATTTTTTTCAAGGCGAGGGCTTTATCTATGTTCAAACTCCGATATTAACTTCTAATGATGCTGAAGGGGCTGGTGAAACTTTTGGTGTCGCTCCCGATTTTAGACATCCAGATAGTTACTTTGGTAAAAATGTTTCTCTGACTGTATCGGGCCAACTTCACGTTGAACCATTCTGCATGTCTTTCCGCGATGTCTATACCTTCGGACCGACATTCCGGGCGGAAAAATCAAATACGACTCATCACGCGGCTGAATTTTGGATGGTTGAACCAGAGATTGCTTTTGCTGACCTATACGATGACATTGATCTTATTCAAGATTTCTTGAAATATATTACAAGATATGTCATGGAAAATTGTCCCGATGAAATTGACTTTTTTAATCAGCGCATCGACAAGACTTTGAAACAGAGATTAAATGATTTCATCAATAAACCATTTACGATTGTCGAATATTCCGAGGCGATTGACATCTTGAAGTCAGCGATTGATAAGGGTCATAAATTCAATAACTCCAATATTTATTTCGGTTTGGATTTGGAGAGTGAACATGAAAGGTATTTGACTGAACAGGTCTATAAGGGCCCAATCTTTTTAATAAATTATCCAAAAGATATTAAGGCTTTCTATATGAAGCAGAATCCTGATGGCAAAACAGTTGCGGCTGTTGATTTACTTGTCCCTGAAATCGGCGAATTGGTCGGCGGATCTGAGCGTGAAGCGGACTTAGACAAACTCAAGAAACGCATGAATGAATTAGGAATGAATGAAGCTAACTATGATTGGTATCTTGACTTGCGCCGTTATGGATCATGTCCCCATGCTGGTTTTGGCTTGGGATTTGAGAGAATGTTGCAATTTGTAACAGGGATAGAAAATATTCGTGATGTCGAGGCTTATCCTCGGACATTTAAAAAGTGTGACTTCTAAATAAGGGGAAGAGAATGTTTGGTAAGAAAAAGAAGAAAAATATTGAGAATATTAACAATCACAACTATATTCCTAACTACAATAGTGGGATGGTTAATAATGGAATGAATCAATATCGACCCAATCCTCAATTTCCGCCAAGAAAATTTGACGATTCAGTTAGAAATACCAATTCCAACGCTGAGTTAAATTCATCAAGAAACCCGAATGTTGAACCCAATAACAATTATGTAAATAATTCCTATCGTGGGAATGAGTATTACAATAATCAACCTTATCAAAACACAGGAAATCAATATGTTCCTCCGCACACAAATAATAATCAAGTTAATCCTAATTATCCTAATCGGCGCGAGTATCAAAATGAGAAATTGCCACCTAATGATTTTTATTCTGGTGGCTATGATTCAAATCGCGAAGTAAGATCTTCTAATTCTGAATCAAATGAATATGCCGATAATCGTCATCGCTTTGATGCCGAAGAGAAAAATAATCAGGAAAAAGAGCGCGAAAATTCTCTTTTTAGGCAAAAACAAAACATTGCATCCGATTCGGATCTGATCGCAAAAAGAGAAAAAGTTCTGCTTGCAAAACAAAAAAGGAAGAAGATACTTGTTGTCGGATATAAAGTTTTATTAGTTATTATATTTTTGGCTTTGATGGCCTATATCGTTGCGATTGTTTTGCATGCGATGAGCCTTATATAAATATTAAATCTAATTATTTAATGATGCTTTTCTATATTATTTAACATCGGAATCATCAGAATTATCATTTGCTTTTTCTGAGGGCTGAGTTGTGTTTTCATCAATTGTTTTTTCATTTGATTCTATCTTTGGAGAATCAGCCTCGTTCTTAGCATCCTTCTCTTTTTCTAAATCCTCAGAGTCAAAATTTTCAGTTATAAAACCTTTGGAGTTAGGCAATTTAATTTCCCACTTGTCAATTAAGTTTATTTTTACTTTTAATGCTGGAGCTGAAAGTTGAACCAATTTTCCACCCTTGAGTTTATCGTTTGATAAAAAGTGAAAGCACCATCCATTAAAACTTACATCTTTAAGATATTTTGGAGCATATATGGCGACCAGTTGACCATCGAGATCCTTGTAAGTATAGGAACGCATCTCCTTTTCGACTAGCGAAAGTGGACGAAATGGTTTTCGCTGCTTGTAGGAAGAAACGACAGTGACACTATTGAAATGTCCACTGATTTTTGCAACGTAAAAGAAATTAGGACCTGAGGTTGAACACTGATTGTTTAGCAATGTTTGCAAAGCATTAATATCAGAAACATTTTCAATATTGATTTCGGCTACATCTTTGTTGAATTTGGTTATTGCTCCAAAAGTGACACCAGTCTGTGGATAATCCATGACTTTAACTTCGCCAGAGGCACATCCATTATACGCTACACCATCCAAAAAGATTGCTTCACCATTATGACCATTGTATGTTCCAATCCCAGTATCGCCATTTCTCATAAAATACTCGATGGAAATAGTGTAATCGTAATGACCTTTTTTTAAAGCAGAAATAGTAGATGCTTGAAATAATCTAGCCATATATACCTCCTCAGGATTTTAATTCATGCTTCTATTTTAGCAAGTAAATTAAATAATTGATAATAATATTAATTTATTAGAATAAATATTATTCTGTTTCGAAAGTTCACAATTACCAAGAAGTTCAATGAATTAGGAATAATCAGAAGAATATGATGGAGTATTTAAGGAAAGAAGAATATTAATATCGTATCAATTAAAAAAATATATCATTGGAATATTATTGTGAAAAAGCACCTAAAAAGTGCGAAAAAGATAAAAATGCTAAAGGAAAAAATTCAATTCTATGTTATACTTTTGAGGTAGAGAATATATTATGGGAAAAATCATTGCTATTGCTAATCAAAAAGGTGGAGTTGGCAAGACAACCACCGCAATTAATTTGTCATCTTCCTTAGGAAAATATGGGAAGAAAGTGCTACTTGTGGATTTTGATCCACAGGGAAATGCCTCGCGAGGCATTGGTGTCGATGCGACACTTTTAAAAAAAACGACAGCGAGTTTATTGTTAAATGAACTGCCGCTGGAGAAAATTATAAAAAAAACATCGGTTAAAAAGGTTAAATTGTGCGCGGCTAATTTGAATTTAGCGACCGTGGAATCCAAATTGCTCAATATGGGGAAAAAACCTTCGCTCGATATTCTAAGAACGGCCTTGGAAAAGCAGCGTGACAATTTTGATTTTATCATTATTGATTGTCCACCATCTTTAGGCTTCTTGTCCTTGAATGCACTAACGGCGGCTGATTTAGTTTTAATTCCTGTTCAGTGCGAGTATTTTGCGATGGAGGGTGTGGCTCAGATACTGTCAGCAATCAATAACGTGCGGATGCAATCCAATCCAGACTTAGATATTTTGGGTTTCCTTTTAACCATGTACGATAATAGAAATAGATTGTCGACCGAGATAACTTCGCAAGTGATGGGTACTTTTCGGGAAAAAACTTTTGCCACCCGCATTCCGCGCAATGTTGCATTGGCCGAATCAGTGGCCTTTGGTAAACCTATAAATTGCTATAAGCCCAATGCCTCGGGTTCACTAGCTTATAATTGTTTGGCGAGTGAAGTGATTGGCAATGTC
>JAQWCB010000095.1 GCA_028707375.1 Bacilli bacterium
ATTTGGGTTAACCATACTATACTTGCTATCCAACATAAATTTTGGCTTTGACAGCAAGGTGATAAATTACATATTGATTCTCGCTCTCATGGGCATATGTATGACCCTTATCGAATACATTGCTGGGATAATATTCATTAAAGGAATGAATATCAAACTGTGGGATTATTCAAATGTTAAAGGAAATATTCAAGGAATAATATGTCCGCTCTTTTCTTTTATATGGCTAGCCATCGGCGCCATATATCTATTTGGTATCCATCCTTTTATTCAAATATCGCTGCAATTTTTTATCGACAATATATTTAATTTTAGTTTCTTTTTAGGAATGATATATGGGATTCTACTAATCGACATCATTATTTCAAGCCAGGCCGCCCAGAAACTTTCAGCACTCGCTAAAAATTCTAAGATTGTTGTTTCCTATGAAGAATACAAATTGCAGAGAACCGTTGCTCGCAAGAGAAACAAAGAACGTTTTGCTATCTTCAATTCAAATTTTCCTCAGTTGAAACAATTCGTTGATGACTACAAAGAAAAATCATCCCAGTTGGTTGGGCATATAATTTATATCGATGAAAAAAAAGCCCGCAAGGAAGCGGAAAAGAAGGCTCAAGAACGTCGAGCAGCTCGTTTAGCCGAAGAAGCAAAAGCTGAAGAAAAATTAAAAGCTAAAAAAGCCAAAGACAGTGAAAAAAATAGCAAAAAAGTTCATTAATCCGATAGAAAAAAGGAACAATTTAGTCAAATAGTTTCAATAAATATAAATTCATTAATATGAAACCGCTTACGCTAGTGATTTTTAAATTTGACATCCCCTAATATGATAAATTATTGTTGTGAAATATGGAGGTTTTTTACATTATGATTAAAAAAATTGCCGTTCTAACTTCGGGTGGAGATGCTCCGGGAATGAACGCTTGCGTTCGTGCTGTTGTTAGATCTGGATTAGTTCGTGGATTTGAGATGTACGGAATAAGAAATGGTTATCGCGGTTTGCTCGAAGATAATATTGTTAAAATGAATAGACATTCGGTTTCGGAAATTATCAATCGCGGCGGTACAGTTTTGGGCACAGCCCGTTTGCCTGAATTCAAAAATATCGAAGTTCAGAAAAAAGGAGTCGAAATTCTTAAAAAGCACGGAATCGATGCTCTTGTCGGAATTGGTGGCGATGGAACATATATGGGTTTAGCTGCCCTTTCACGCCTGGGAATTAATACTATTGGCATTCCTGGAACAATTGATAACGACATTGCTTCTTCCGATTTTACTATCGGTTTTGATACTGCTCTCAATACCATTGTTGAATGTGTTGACCGTTTGCGCGATACCTCATCATCTCACCAAAGATGTTCAATCGTCGAAGTGATGGGAAATCGATGCGGCGATTTAGCTGCTTATGCCGGCCTTGCTTGCGGAGCAGAAATGGTCATTACGAGTGAGACAAAATTTTCTAAAGAATCAGTGATTGACTTTTTGAAAAAACAGCGCGAAAAAGGTAAGAATCACGCCATAATTATTATTTCTGAGAAAGTTTGCGATGTATACGAACTCGCTCATGAAATTATGTATAAGTGTGGATTTGAGACTCGAGCAGAAATTCTTGGTCACATGCAACGCGGCGGAACTCCTTCAGCTTTTGATCGCGTTCTTGCCTCGCGTTTAGGACACTATTCAATTGAACTTCTTCAACAAGGTGTTTCATCTTCCTGCATAGGAATAATCGACAATAAACTAACTTGCAATTCCATTGCTGATGCACTTAAGATGCCTCGTTCTTCCTCAGAAGAATTTGTTAAAATATCTAATGAATTGGAATAATTGACACTTTTATTTAATTTATTGCACATTTTGTATTATTATTGTTATGTAGAAAAGAGGGATATTATTATGTTCGACAAGAAAACTAAAGTTGTGTGTACTATCGGACCAGCTTCACAAAGCAAAGAAATACTTTTGAAGATGATCGATGCTGGAATGAATGTCGCGAGATTAAATTTCTCACACGGGGATTATCAAGAGCACTTAGCTAAAATAAATACTCTGCGTGAAATTGAAGCTGAACGAAACATAATTATTCCTATTATGCTGGACACTAAAGGACCTGAAATAAGATCTGGGGCATTTGTTGGCGGACAAGCCAATATTACAACAAATTCTGAAGTTCGCATCTATATGAAGCCTATTCTTGGTGATGCTACTAAATTTTCAGTAAGTTATACTCATCTTTATGACGATTGCAAAGTTGGCGATAATATTCGGCTTGATGATGGCAATCTCGGCTTAGTTGTAACTGGAAAAGATGAGAAGGAACATTGCTTGATTACTAAAGCATTGAATCATCACATCATTAAGGATGAACGCGGTGTTAATTGTCCCAACTCACATTTGAATATGGATTACATATCAAAAAAGGATTTCAACGATTTGGTTTGGGGATGTGAAAATAAGGTCGATTTTGTCTCTGCATCATTTATTAGAAATACAAAAGATATCAAAGATATACGAAAAGTGCTTGATGATCACGATGGAAAAAATATTAAAATAATTTCAAAAATTGAGAACACAGAAGCCGTTTCATGCTTAGATGACATCATTCATGATTCTGATGGTATTATGGTTGCTCGTGGCGATTTAGGAGTAGAAGTTTTACCCGAAGAAGTCCCTGTTATTCAACGTGAATTAATTGACAAATGTCGCAAGGTAGGCAAGCCCGTAATTACTGCTACCCAGATGCTTGATTCAATGAAGACCAACCCTAATCCAACACGTGCTGAGGTCAGCGATGTAGCAAATGCTGTATTGGAATCAACCGATGCCGTTATGCTATCGGCTGAATCAGCTTCGGGTGAATATCCTGTAGAGTCAGTAGCCATGCAGTCAAAGATTTCAGCTAAGATGGAAAACTATCTAGATTATCATCGTTTGCTCCAAGAAGCATATGAGACATCGGATAAGGAATTGAACGATGCTTTAGCTTTTGCTGTTGGCAATACTGCACTTTTACTAGATGCTAAGCTCATTGTATGTTTTTCAGAAACTGGTGCTACTGCACGTCGCTTATCGCGCGTTCGTCCCTGTTGCCCTGTCGTCTCAGTCTCATCTGAGCGTTATGCGTGCACTTCAGGAATGCTGAGCTTTGGCGTATATCCTAAACTAGTTAAACACGTTCCTCAGTTTATTGAAGAAATGGAAGTTCTCGCTATCCATATTGCTCGCCGGAATGGTTTAGCCAAAAATTCGAAGATTGTTATCACCGGTGGTACACCAGTCGGTGCGGGCAAAACTAATTTTATGAAAGTCATTACATATGGTCAAAGAAAGGTAGAAATAGATTTATGAGTCGCTTTATAGCAATTGATTTAGGTGGAACCAATTTACGTGGGGCTATCGTCGATGAAAATTTAAATATACTAAAAGTCTTTCGTGAACGTTCAACAAGATATTCTAACGATGAATTGTACGCTCAAATAAAAGAAATGATTCAAAAACTTCTTGATTCACCCTCCAATGATGGATCGATAAAATATATCGGTGTTTCAGCTTGCGGTTTTTGTGAAGATGGAATTTTGAAACTTGCTCCTAATCTTTACATCAAAAATTTTGATATTTCACATCGTTTAAAGGCAGATTTTCCGGAGTTAGTTTCAGGCGTAGTTAACGATGCCAATTGTTCTGGACTGATTGAATCGATGAAAGGTGCCGCCAAAGGTTGCAAAGATTCTTTTTTTATAACTATTTCAACTGGAGTCGGAACAGGATTGATTGTCGACAATAAATTAGTTGATGTTCCTTTAGAAATCGGCCATATTTACGTTACCTATCAAAATCGTTTTTATGAACTTGAACAGTTGTGCTCCGGAACTGGAATTGTTTTGCTTTGCAATTTAAATGGTCTTATTGTTAAAGATGCCGCGGAATTTTTCTCCTTGGTTAAAACCAAAAATGCCAAGGCTCTTGATGTCTACGAAGATTGGCTTAAATTACTCTCATCAGTTTTAGCCAATGCTCAATTATCTTTTAATCCTGAAAAAATTGTGGTGTCTGGGGGATTAGTAAAGTCAGCAGATATTTTCATTAACGACTTGCAAAAAGTTACTGAGGCTTTTTGTGCACCCTTCCCCGTTCGTCCTGTCCAATTGGTTCTGGCACAATTTGATCAGGACACTGGACTGATGGGCGCTAGCGGTGTTGCTTTGGATTTAATGAATAGGGAATAATTTTATCTTTTTTACATCCTAGTCACGTAATATATTTTGTATT
>JAQWCB010000002.1 GCA_028707375.1 Bacilli bacterium
GGTGAAAAAGGATCGATTACTATTGCGACCAACATGGCTGGTCGTGGTACGGATATTAAAATTTCGGAAGAGGTTAAAGGTCTTGGTGGCTTAGCGGTTATCGGAACGGAACGACATGAGTCTCGCCGTATTGACAACCAGTTGCGCGGACGTTCAGGTAGACAGGGCGATCCGGGTTATTCTCGGTTCTATGTCTGCATTGAAGATGATTTGATGAAGCGTTTTGCTTCCCCAACCATGTTTAAAATGTTCGACCAGATGGGGGATGAAGCCATAGAGTCAAAGACTATGTGCAATTTGATTACATCAGCTCAACGCAAGGTTGAAGGACAAAACTTTGATACGCGTAAAACATTGCTCGACTACGATGATGTTCTTTCTAAACAGCGAGAGATTATGTATGAAAAACGCGATGAGATTCTGTTTTCGGATTCCATTAAAGATCGCATTCACTTGTATTTTGAAACCTTTGCTCACAAAGCTGTTTCGAGTTGCACGAAAGTTATCGACCAAGAGGTTTTGGTCGACGGACCAGCACTTATCAAATATTTGGTCCCTAAATATACGAGCGAGAAAAATATCAAGGCTGAAGATGTTGATGAATTACCAGTTGAAGAAGTTGAAGATTTTTTGACAGCTCTTTTCTCTCACTTATATGCTAAACAGCGCAAGCAGTGGTCAGATAAAGTTGCGGATTATGTTGAAAAAACCGTTGTGTTGCAGATGACAGATCGGAGTTGGACTAAGCACATTGATACGATGGCAAAGCTTCGTGAAGGTATATATCTTCGTTCATATGCTAATACCAATCCTTTGCAATCCTACACCAATGAGGGATTCCAATTATTCCAAGATATGCGCGACGAAATTGCTGGCAATATTACGTCAGCTCTATTTCGTGTGAAGTTGAAGCCAGCGGCTGCTGCCCCAACGGAGCCAACTCCTGATAAGAATGCGATAGATGTTAAAACGAAAAAGGTTAGTGCCGCCAAAGATCAAGGGACACCAATAGCTAAAATAAAACCAGTAAAAAAGGCTGTGCCGCGCGGCGAGGTTAAAAAGGCTCAATAACGATGAAAGAAATCTATGAGTTAAATAATCTCGCGAAGCAAGCCTCGATTCGTTTGGATGAAATTCGGGGGTGTCTTTGACCTTGCAAGTATTGAATCTCGCATCAAAGAATTAGAAAAAATAACCTTAGACCCTAATTTTTGGGCGGATAAAAATAAGGCTAAAGACATTTCGACGGAACTATCAAAACTGCAGGCTGAACAAAGTGAATATGCGCAATTTGAAAAGCGTATCAATGATATTTTGGAATCTTTGCTCCTTTTGAAAGTTGAACCAGATGAGGAATTTCAACAAGAGATTCAGAGCGATTTAACTAAGCTTGATAAAGATATTACTGCTTTTGAAAATCAGATGTATTTATCGGGAAAATATGATGGTAATAACGCTATTCTTGATTTTCATCCCGGGGCAGGTGGAACGGAAGCTCACGATTGGGCTTTAATGCTTTTTCGTATGTATAATCGTTTTGCTGAAAAGCATAAAATGAAAATTGAAGTCGTTAATTACCTAGTTGGCGAGGAGGCTGGAATTTCGGCAGCGACCATTATTATTAAAGGAAAGAACGCCTTCGGACTTCTCAAGTCGGAAAGAGGAGTTCACCGCTTGGTTAGAATTTCTCCTTTTGATGCTTCGGGTTCGCGTCACACTTCCTTTGCTTCGGTTAATGTTATGCCAGAATTTGATGATAAAATTGAATTGAATATCAATCCCAAGGATCTTAGAGTTGATACTTATCGCTCGCAGGGAGCCGGTGGTCAAAATGTTAATAAGGTAGAGTCAGCGGTTAGAATCACTCATATTCCTACCGGATTATTTGCTACTTGCGAAGTGGAGAGAAGTCAAATTCAAAATCGTGAGATTGCTATGAATTTATTAAAATCTCGACTTTTCCAAAAAATGGAGAATGAAAGATTGGAAAAATTGCGCAAGATAAACGGAGAAAAAAAGGATATCGAATGGGGGTCACAGATTAGATCGTATGTTTTTTGCCCATATACATTAGCCAAAGATCACCGAACCAACTATGAAGAAACCAATGTCGGAGAGGTGATGGATGGTAATATTGATGGTTTCATCATGGCATATTTGAGAAAGGAGTTTAATCATGAGAGAAAAGCTAAATTTTAAAAAAGCCTTTGATGATATCAAGGCTGATTTTCGCAAAGATCGGATTGCGCGGACATTGACCAATTACTTATTAATTATTGCTGGATCAGCTATTCTCGCTATCGGTGACGCCTTTTTTATCATTCCTTACAATATTGTTTCTGGCGGAGTAGCAGGATTTGCTATTGTCATGAGTTTTATGGCTGGCTGGGATACGGAATTAACTATCACCATTGCTCAGTGGGTATTATTCCTCATAGGTATATTATTACTCGGAGCTAAATTTGGCTTTAAAACGATTATTTCAACTATTGTTTATCCAATCTTCCTATTTTTGTTTACCTATATTTACGACAATAATCAGTGGGTTCATCTTCCAGCGATATCTTCTTCTAATGGCACAATGGTATCTATTCTCGTGTTGGCAGGACTAGTGGGAGGAGCCTTGGTTGGAGTTGGATGTGGATTAACTTTTTTAGGCGGAGGTTCAACGGGCGGAGTCGATTGTTTGTCGCTTGCTACGGCTAAATATTTCCGCATCAAAACAGCGGTTACTAGTTTTGTTATCGATGCGACTATCGTTTGCGTATATATAGTATATATGAATAATATTTTGCTATTGCTCGTTGGTATTATTTCGGCCTTTATGTGTTCATTTTTAATCAATCTTACCTATCGCGAAGATCAAAATTCCTATGTGGCCGATATCATTTCGGACAAGTGGGAATTGATTAATAATGAAATAAATTATAAATTAGATAGAGGAACAACTTTACTCGAGTCATACGGCGGATATACGGGTAAGGAAAAGATGATGATTCACGTTGTTTTTTCCAAGGATGACTACGATGAGATTATGAAATTAATCTTTAAATATGATCCCGACGCTTTCGTTTTTACGACTAAAGCTCACGAGGCGACAGGAGAAGGGTTTAGGAAAGTTCCATATCGCATCGCGCGCGAAATAAAGTTTTCAAAAACAACACCTCATCCTGATGTGGTTATTACTAAAAAGAAGTTAAAGACTAGACACGATACGAATAAATAGAAAGAGATATAATTTATGGAAAAAAAGGTATTGGAAAAATTGAAGAAGAATTGTGATAAGACTGTTGTTGAGGTCCAATCTAAAGATAGGAAACTAACTTTGACTTTCAAAGAGAAAATTTTATTGGTCAATAAGAAAAAGACATTTACCTTAGTGGCTGGTGAGGATATATCGAATATTTGTTTGAAGTGTATTGCTGAATCGGCGATGCACCGAGTTGAATTTGATGGATTAAGAGTGCATCTAACCTTTGAAAAGGTCGGATCTCCTACTTATAATCTATCATTTAAGTTAGCTGAAATTTTGGAGTAAAAGAACGAATTGAGGAGGATGCTAAATGAATAAAGATAAGAAAAATAAGGTTACTTCCTATTTAGAAAAGAATAGCGAATCGGCGAAAGACTGCGCTTCTGCTTATGATCAAGGCCGGGCAACACAGAAAAAGGCCTCGAACAAAGTAATTCTAGTTACATGCATAGCATCCTTAGTGGTTGGTACCGGACTCGGTATTGGAGGTTATTCCATATATGCATCAACTCATCCCAAACCTTCTGATTTAACCCAGGAAATATATGATGAACTGGTGAATAACTGGCTTTATGCTGGAACTATTGATGATCTTGAGGATTACTTGAACAATCTGATGATTTCCGGCATGCTTGACAACGATGGTGATCCGTATACTTTTTATACTTCTTCATATGATGAACAGGGATTGAATACATCAGGATCAGGTATCTATGGTGTTTCCTTATCTAATTATGGCGTGGAAGTTAGCGGCGAAAGAACTTATGGTGGATTGCGTGTAACGAGTTTATACGATGGGACTTTTAAAAATGCTGGATTTAAAGTTGGAGACGTCATTATTGGTGTTAAACATTCGTTACAAGATACATATTCTTTGATTGAGGACATGTCTCCTAGCGATGCCAGTGCGGCTTTGAAACCTCAAAAAGAAGATGAAAATGTCTTTTTTGAATATGTTCGCAATGGGGTGATTGGAGAAATTAGTTGTACGACTGGCGACTATATTCAAGTTCCTGCTTCTTTGGAATTTGATGGCGATGTCGAGGGAAAAAGAACGGTTGCGATTCGTGTTTCAACTTTCCTGGGCGGACAAGAATCTGGAACCCCATCAAAGCTTTGTGAAAATATCATCGACCATTGCTTGCAGGAAGATGAAATTGACCGCTTAGTTTTTGATATGCGTGGTAATGGTGGAGGATATACTTCTGAGGCATATGATTTAGCTTGTCTTTTCCTCAACAAAGGTTCAATTGTTTATCAAACTGGTGATTACGATGGTAATATCGATACAACCTACTATCAAAAGGGCAATCCTAAATATAATTTCGACGATATAAGAATTTTGTTGAATAGTGGTTCGGCATCAGCGACGGAACTTTTTTCTAAGGCGATGCGAGATAATAATAAAGCTAAAATATATGGGGAGACATCATTTGGTAAAGGTATTGCTCAGTCGGTTATCAATCTTAAAAATGGTGGAACTTTGCGAATTACGACCAATAAGATTTTTGGACCAGATGGCACTTCGATTCATCAGATTGGTATTACTCCTGACTATATTACAAACGATTACGATAAATATGCCTCTTCGCTAGTGAGCACTCCTTATCAGGAAGATAAATATCGCTTGACCTACGATCAGGAACAGATGGTTAAAAACGATTTATCTATGATTGATTCTTCATATGAATCAATCGATAGTTATTTAGATAAGTTGAAAACCTTTCAAGGCGAAGAAAGCCTTGATGTAAGCGGAGTGTATGATACTTATACTCTTTATCGCACGTACTTTAGATTGCTTTCAAAATACTACGCTGGCTATGATAACGAGTTAAAAATAGTTGAAGGAAAATAAATGGAAAATAAAATTGAATATCATCCTTATATCATCCACTCTCCCTACGTCCCTAACGGCGATCAGCCTCAAGCTATAAGTCAATTGGTCCAAGGCTTGAAAGAGAACAAGCGAGTTCAAGTCCTTTTAGGAGCAACGGGAACAGGTAAAACTTTTACGATGGCAAATGTAATTAAACAAACAGCCAAACCGACATTAGTCTTAGTTCACAACAAGACTTTGGCAGGCCAACTTTATGCTGAATTTAAAGAACTTTTCCCGGAGAATAGAGTTGAATATTTTGTCTCGAATTTCGATTTTTATCGCCCGGAGGCTTATATGCCTAAAAGTGACACGTATATTGATAAAGAAGCAGTGATGAATGAAGAGATTGAAATGATGCGCTCATCTGCAATCAATTCTATTTTAACTCGCCGCGACACGATTGTCGTCGCTTCGGTCGCGTCAATTTATGGCTTAACAGATCCTGACGAGTATAAGCATCTGGCCTTTGATTTGCGCGTGGGCGAGAAAATTGATTTGCGTTCAGCGATGAAAAAATTAGTGGACGCTCAATATAAACGCAACAATATGAATTTGGTTCCGGGCAATTTTCGCTTGCGTGGGGAAATGTTAGAAATTGGTCTTTTTAATACTGACAATCTCGTTCTGCGAATTTATGTCGATATGGATGACAAGATTGAAGAGATGATGTTAGTTAAACAGACCACTGGTGAGGTGATTGAAACCTTGGAATACGCTCAAATCTTCCCGGCGGACGAACACGCTTCAGGAATGGAGAGAATTAGAAAAGCCATCGATCGCATCAAGCCCGAACTTCAAGAGAGATTAAAATATTTTCACGATGAGGGGAAATTCTTGGAAGAAGAAAGATTGGATATGCGAACTCGCAATGATATGGAAGCCTTGCAAGAATTTGGCATATGTCGAGGTATCGAGAATTATTCCCGTCCAATTGAAGGAAGAAAAGCTGGCGAGAGACCTTTCTGTCTCCTCGATTATTTTCCGAGCGATTTTTTAACTTTTGTTGATGAATCGCATGTTACTTTGCCACAGATTCGCGGTATGTATCTTGGAGATAGAGCGCGGAAACAAGTACTGGTGGATTATGGCTTTCGCTTGCCATCGGCGCTAGACAACCGTCCTTTGCGCTTTGATGAATTTTTTGATTGTGTTCCAAACCTCATCTGCACTTCAGCCACGCCGGGAGACTGGGAATTAGAACAGTGCAACAATCATCCAGTCGAACAGATTATTCGTCCGACAGGTCTAGTGGATCCTGTGGTAGAAATTCATTCAAATACCAAGAATCCTGTGTATGACCTTTTGGATTTAATTCAGAAACAAATTGCTAAGAATGAGCGAACTATCGTTGTTACTTTAACTATCAACGACGCAGAGAATTTAACAGAATTTTTGAAACAAAAAGGAATAAAGGTAGCCTATATTCAGCATGAAATCAAGACACTTGAGCGCACCGAAATACTTTATAAATTGCGAAAAGGTGATTATCAAGTGGTGGTTGGCATCAACTTGCTCAAGGAGGGACTAGATATTCCAGAGGTCAGTTTAATGGCAATTCTCGATGCGGACAAGGAAGGCTTCTTGCGCTCGTATCGTTCACTTATTCAGCTTATTGGACGTGTGGCAAGAAACGATAAGGGAAAAGTTGTTATGTACGCTTACAATCAAACCAAATCGATTAAGATGGCAATTGATGAGACAAATAGAAGAAGAAATATTCAGATGGAATATAATAAAACGCATGGAATTATTCCTAAAACAATTATTAAACCCATCGTTCCTCCGATACGATTTGTCAATAAGAAAAAGGAATTCGATCTGAGCTCTGAGGCCAAAATGTCGCGCTCTGAAAAGCAGGAACTTGCGAAACAGATTGAGAAAGAAATGAGAAAAGCGAGCAAGGAACTTGATTTTGAACGAGCAACCGAACTTCGCGATGCTTTGTTTGAACTCAAAGCCGAAATATAATTTATCCTGGAAGCACAAAGTTAATTATTTTGTTAATTTTACGTTAAAATGTTCCAAAATATGCCAAAAATAACAAATAACAATAACGTATTTATGGTATAATTTTTAGGAAGACACTAAGTATATTAAGGAGGACTGTTTCAATATGAAACGTGTGACAAAAGCTGTCATTCCTGCAGCTGGATTGGGGACAAGATTCTTACCCGCAACAAAATCTCAGCCCAAGGAAATGCTACCCATTGTTGATACCCCGGCTATTCATTACATAGTAGAGGAAGCAGTGAAATCGGGAATTGAGGATATTATGATTATTACCAATTCCAACAAGCATTCAATGGAAAACTATTTCGATATCAATTACGAATTAGAAATGAGATTGAAAGATTCGGGAAAAACGGCCTTGGCAGATGAAATCCATCAGATTGCAAGTCTAGCTAACGTTGTTTATACCAGACAGAAAGAACCTAAGGGATTGGGACATGCTATATTGTGTGCAAAATCTTTTGTTGGCGATGAGCCTTTTGCGGTCTTGTTAGGAGATGATATTGTTGTTCCTAGCAATAAACCGGCTTTGCTACAATTGATTGATGCATATAACGATACTGGAAATTCAATATTGGGTGTGCAGAAAGTTGCTCACAGCGAAGTTGATAAATACGGCATTGTTTCTCCTTCAAAAGAAATAATTGCTACCAATAAAGTTTTTAAGATAGTTGATGTTGTTGAGAAGCCTCCGATTGACGAGGCACCATCTGATTATGCGGTCTTAGGTCGCTATATCTTAGGACCAGAAATCTTTGATATCCTTAGCCATACGCAACCGGGTCATGGCGGTGAAATTCAACTTACGGATGCTGTGCGAAAGCTTATGAAACAAAAGGCTATTTACGCTTGTAATTTCGAAGGCGAAAGATATGACATCGGTGATAAATTTGGCTATTTGAAAGCTACGATTGATTTCTCACTAAAGAGAAGTGATTTTGGGCCTAAAGTTCGTGATTATATTCGCAAACTCGCGGCTGAAGATCTCAAGTAGAATGTAGACATATATATGTTATGTGTTTATAATAAAGTTGTTTATGTTTTAAATGTTGGAGGGAATTATGAAATTTAAAAAACATTTTTTATCAGTAGACGGTAATACTGCCGCCGCAATTGGTAGTTACATCTTTACTGAAGTAGCTGCTATTTTCCCGATTACTCCTTCTTCCCCTATGGCCGAAGCTGCTGAAGCTTACTCGGCTCAAGGTAAAAAGAATGTATTTGGAAATACTGTCGATGTAGTTGAACTACAAGCTGAAGGTGGTGCGGCTGGTGCCGTTCACGGCGCTTTGCAAGGTGGGGCTTTAGCCACAACTTACACGGCTTCACAAGGCTTGCTATTAATGATACCAAACATATATAAATGGGTGGGTGAAGAATTACCTGCCGTTATGCATGTTGCTGCTCGTTCCTTAGCATCGAGAGCACTATCTATCTTTGGTGATCACGAAGATGTTTATGCCTGTCGTCAAACTGGTGTCACAATGATGTGCTCCAATTCAGTACAGGAAGTTGCTGATCTTGCGCCTGTCGCTCATTTAATTGCTATTGAAGCCTCAGCTCCAGTTATGCATTTCTTTGATGGTTTCAGAACATCTCACGAAATTCAAAATGTTGAATTTGTTGAGGATGCTGGATGGAAATCATTATTGAATACTGATGCTGTCAAAGCTTTCAAGAAAAAGGCAATGAATCCACACGGTCACCCCATTACAAGAGGTGGAGCGGAAAATGATGATATTTGCTTCCAAGGTCTTGAATCACAAAACCTTCATAATTTCCATATTATAGATGTTGCTGAAAAATATTTTGCTGCTGCCAGTGAATTGACAGGAAGAACATATGCTCCCTTTGTCTATCATGGTGCTACTGATGCCACTAAAGTTATTATCGCTATGGGCTCAGTTTGCGAAACCATCGATGAAGTTGTTGATAAATTAAATAAGACTGGTGAAAAAGTTGGTGTAGTTAAAGTTCATTTATATAGACCTTTCTCCACTAAACTTTTGTCTAAGGCTATTCCAGCTTCAGTTAAGAAGATTGCTGTTCTTGATAGAACAAAGGAACCAGGAGCTACTGGTGAACCTTTATATGTTGATGTTGTCGCTGCGATGTCACAAGAAAATCGTCACTTTGATCGCATTATCGGTGGTCGTTATGGGTTGTCATCCAAGGATACTCAACCTAAACACGTCAAGTCGGTCTTTGATTTCCTTGATGCTGAAAAGAACTGGACTTCATTCACTGTTGGTATCAATGATGATGTTACTCATTTATCAATTCCGGTTGATGAAGATTTCGTTGTTGAAAACGATGTGACAGCATGCTTGTTCTATGGCTTAGGCTCGGATGGTACCGTTTCTGCTAATAAATCTTCATGTAAGATTATCGGTGATGCAACTCATCAGTACGCTCAAGCATACTTTGCCTACGATTCAAGAAAATCAGGTGGTATCACTAGATCAAATATTCGCTTTGGTAAAAATCCTATTCACTCCACTTACTATGTAACGCACGCTGACTTTATATCGTGCTCACTCGATTCATATATTTTCCAATTAGATATGGTGAAAAATTTGAAAGTAGGAGGTACTTTCTTACTTAATACTGATATGAGTCCTGAGAAGTTAGTTTCGGTCATGCCTAGCAAAATGAAACACGATTTAGCTGTCAAGAAAGCTAAGTTCTATATCATTGATGCAAATAAGCTTGCGGCAAAGTTGGGTATGGGACGTCATACTAACACTATTCTCCAGGCTTCCTTCTTTAAATTATCTCCATCAATTATGGACTATGAAGAAGCGCAGAAATGGATGAAGAAATTCGCGAAGAAATCTTACGCCAGCAAGGGTGAAGATATGGTTGAGATGAACTACAAAGCCATTGATGCCGGTGCTGAGGAATTGGTCGAAGTCAAAGTTGATCCAGAATGGGCTAAACTTTCTGCCAAGCGTGAAAGAAAAGTTACAGGTGATCCTTACTTTGATGAATATATGAGCGTTATCGGTCAGTTGGATGGATATGATCTTCCAGTTTCTACCTTTAGAAAATGGGAACTTGAGGATGGTTCATTCCAAAATAATATGGCCTTTAAAGAAAAACGTTCTATTGCTGATAGAGTACCTTTATGGCACAAAGAATACTGCATTCAATGTGCAAAATGTTCGATGAGTTGCCCGCACGCAACTATTCGTTCATTCTTATTGACCGATGAGGAAATCAAGGGCTTACCTGAAAGCGAAAGAGGCGATGTTCTCGATGCAATGGGTGGAGCCAATGTTAAGGGATTGAAATTTAGAATTCAAGTTTCACCTCGAAATTGTGTTGGTTGTGGCGTATGTATGGTCTCCTGCCCTGGTAAGAGAGTCAAACAACCCGATGGAACCTTCAAACAAATCAAGGCGCTTGAAATGGTTGAGGCTAAATCGCAATTTGATAGAGAACCAGCTGCTGATTATCTATATAAAGAGATTGAACCTAAGACCGGCCTTTTCTCTACTGATACTATCAAGGGTGCTTCTTTATTGAGACCTTATCAAGAAGTTTGTGGCGCGTGCGCTGGTTGTGGAGAATCTCCTTACTATCGCTTAGTTTCACAATTATTTGGTCGCGATATGCTTATTGCTAACGCTACTGGATGTTCATCAATTTACAATGGTTCAACTCCTCTTTCACCTTTTGTCAAAGACAAAGATGGAAATGGTATTGCTTGGGCTAACTCCTTATTTGAAGATAACGCTGAATACGGATATGGTATGAGAGTAGCAAGCGATCATAAGCTTGGTCAGATTATTGCCGTTATCAACGCTAATAAGGATGAATGCGAAGATGAACTCAAAGCGGTTTTAGATGATTATGTAAAGAACATTAAGAATAGAGATTACATTAGACCTTTATTACCTAAATTATTGAAATTGGTCAAGGATAGCAAGAGCGAAGGAATCAAGGAATTACTTGATTTGAAAGCTGACTTACTCGATAAATCCGTTTGGATCATCGGTGGTGATGGTTGGGCCTACGATATTGGTTATGGCGGGCTAGATCATGTTATCGCTAGTGAAAGAGATGTTAATATTTTAGTTCTTGATACGGAAGTATATTCCAATACTGGTGGTCAAGCTTCAAAGTCTACTCAGACTGGAGCTATTGCTCAGTTTGCTTCCTCAGGTAAGAAAGAAGCGAAAAAGAATCTCGCTTTAATCGCAATGGCTTATGAAAATGTATATGTTGCACAAATCGCTTTAGGAGGAAATCCTAGTCAGGCGATTAAGGCAATGAAAGAGGCAGAGTCATATGATGGTCCTTCTATCATTCTCGCTTACTCTCCTTGCTTGCTTCATCACATCAAAGGTGGCTTAGGCAACTCTCAAGTCATCGAAAAAGAGGCTGTTGAATGTGGATATTATCCTTTGTTTAGATATGATCCACGCAAACTTGCTAAGGGTGAAGAACCGCTTACCATCGATAGTAAAGAGCCTAACTGGGATCTGTTCAAAGATTTCTTGCTCAAACAGACAAGATACTCACAACTTCCTAAAGTTAATCCGGAACACGCTGAGGAATTATTCAAAAAGTGCGAAGTATTTGCACAGAGAAGATTGGCAGCTGTTAAGAGATTGGGAAAACTCGACTAAGTTAGTTACTAGTTATAGATGAATTAAATAAAGACTGATTCTTATTAATTTAAAGAATCAGTCTTTTTTTATATAAAAAAATCTCAAGACTGAACTTATTCATTCTTGAGATAGTTTTTATAAATGTGATGAGCAAAGAATCAATATTATATATTATTCTCTTTGTCCTCGTCAGACTTGGTTTCCTTCTTGGTTTTCTTTGTCTTTGAAGCTTTTTTAATCATTCGTTGCTTTTCTTTATTTTCCTTTTCGATTTCGGCGATAGCTTCCGGAGTGAGCTTGCGAATCTGCGTAGTTAAAGTGAGCTTTTGCGGGGCCTCATTCTGGGGATGAATCAAGAATTTAGTGGAAAGAACAGCATTCTTTTTCATTGCGATATATCCGACTAAAGAGGTAACAAATGAACCGACAAAGTCGACGATTAAATCTTTCATCGTATCGACTAGAGCAGCGTGGCCCACCAATAAATCACCGGCGTCAGTCATATATTTTTGAGCGTTGACGTGGAATAAAGAATCGCAAATGAATTCATAAATTTCCCAAGCAGCTCCAATGGAGAAAGCAAAGAGGAAAGCAAAGAGAGCGATAAAGAACGGACTCAAATCCACAATTTCACTCTTGTTAAGTAAATAGATGACAGAGAAACCAACAATAGCGAGCATGATTGCGCTTGCGCTGTGCAAGTAATCGTCCCAGTGAGGTACTAGATAATAGAAACTTCTAACTTCGCCCAAATAGACAGAGCAATAGAAGAAGATTAAAAACATAATTTCGAGAGTATAGGGAATGTATAAATGAAAATTGTGACGGAGAACCAGAGGAATACACATCGCAATGGATACACCGACAATCATAATTATCGAAAGCAAACAATCGGCTTTGGTCCGAATTGAAGAATCGGTCTCATTTGTTCCCGGAGCGTGGAAATATTCTATAACTTCGTATATTAGTGACACGAATAAAGAGAGGACAATAAAAATGTATAAAAAGAATTTTATTTTTTCTTTTTTATTCATGCTTTTATAATATTCTATGTACTTTCTCATATTTTTTCTCCACCATATACTCTTTAAGTATATCAAATATAGAAAAATATGAATATATTATTTTTAAACGACAAAAAAGAACAGCAAGCCAAAGAAAATATTTCAATGGTCTCACTGTTCCTCTATTTTATAATTTTTTAAGTGGTAAGAAGTATTATTTAATCAATACTATAATTCATTTGACCACAAGCCGTGGATGTTACAGAACTCAAAAGCTCCACGAACCTTGTCACCTTCAGCTAAAGCAAAAGTTGCAATCGGGTCATCTCCAGGTTTGAAGAAGTGATATTGGCCACCTTTTTCGGTTTCCAAGTATATCCACATGATATAATGGGCTTCTGTCATCGGATGTAAAGTTGATCCAACAGTTACTTTTACTTCATTTCCCTTTACTTCAATTATAGGTACGTGCTTTTCAACGGATGAATCAGCGGTCTTTGCGACTAATTTTTCCATTTCCTCCCCACAGCAAACAATAGGGGCTCCACTATCTCTTATCGACTGAACGAGATTGCCACATTTGTGACAAAGAAAGAATTTTGTTTTTAACATTTTTTGTCCTCCTTAAAATGTTTTAGTATTATATAAATATGTAATCTCTTTTTGATTACATAACTATAATATGATTAATACATGGCGATAAGTCAATTAATTTGCAACAATTATTTATCACTTTATTTGCACATGGCTAAACTAAATCATAGACTACTAGTAGGAGAAGTAAAATGAAACTTGTATTAATTAGACACGGACAATCAGAGTGGAATCACAAGAACCTATTTACCGGATGGACCGATGTGGATTTATGTTCTCAAGGCGAGAAAGAAGCGCATTTTGCTGGCAAGCTTTTGAAGCAGAATAAATATGACTTTGACTTTTGCTATACTTCCTATTTAAAAAGATCAATAAAAACGATGGATATAATTCTTGATGAACTAGATCGATGCTGGTTACCTGTAGAAAAATGTTGGCAATTGAACGAGCGACATTACGGAGCTTTGCAAGGTCAAAATAAGGCCGAAGTTGCTAAAAAAGTAGGGGATGAGCAAGTATTTATTTGGCGTCGAAGTTTTGACGTTCGTCCGCCATTGCTTGAAGTAAATGACCCGCGAAATCCCGCTAATCAATTGATGTATCGAAATGTTGATAAAGATTTATTGCCCTTAGGTGAGTCATTGAAAATGACGATCGATCGTGTTGTTCCTTTTTTTGAAAAAGAGATAAAGCCTAAGATTATGGACCATAAGCGAGTCCTGATTTCTGCTCACGGAAATTCGCTTCGGGCCTTGGTTAAGTATCTTGAAAATATCAGCGATGCGGATATTGCTAATTTAAATATCCCTACCGGTAATCCTTATGTGATTGAATTCGACAAGGATTTTAAAGTGACGAGCAGCTATTATCTCATAGCCCAAAAAGACACTACTAGATAGTGCCTTTTTGTTTGATATCAAATATTGATTTTTAATTTTATCAATTAGATGACAAATAATTTTTTACGCTGTGACTAAATCCTCGAACTGGGAATTATATAGATTGGCATAGAAACCGTTTTTGGCGAGCAGTTCCTTATGATTTCCTTTTTCAACAATGTTTCCGTGATTCATAACCAGAATCAGATCGGCGTTTTTGATTGTCGACAAGCGGTGAGCGATGACAAAACTGGTTCGACCCTTGGTTAATTTATCCATGGCTTCTTGAATTAGAATTTCTGTTCGCGTATCTACGCTTGAAGTAGCTTCATCAAGAATGAGCAAAGGAGAATTTTGCACCATAGCCCGGGCGATAGTAATCAATTGTTTTTGCCCAGAGGACAAAGATGTTTTTTCATCCAAGATAGTGTCGTAGTTCTTGGGCAAGGTCATGATAAAGTGATGTAAACCAACTGCTTTAGTTGCTCGAATCATCTCTTCGTCAGTCACATCTTTTTTGGAATACAAAATATTTTCACGTATTGTTCCATTAAAGAGCCAAGTATCCTGAAGAACCATGCCAAACTGCTCGTGAATTAGGGCTCGGGTAACCTTTTTAGTATCTACCCCGTCAATCAATATTTTTCCTTTATTGATTTCGTAGAAGCGCATCAACAAGTTGACCATTGTTGTCTTGCCGGCTCCAGTGGGACCGACGATAGCAATCTTTTGACCGGGTTTTACCTGGGCAGAGAAATTGTGAATAATGGTCTTGTTTTCACTGTAGCCAAATTCGACATTTTCAAAGGAGATTTCTCCTTTGATGGGTTTAGATATTTTAGCGATTTTTCCATCTTCTTTTTCCATCTCTTTTTGATCAAGTACTTCAAAGACTCTTTCATTAGCCGCCATTGCCGATTGAAGAGAAGTCATGGCTTGTGCCAAAGAGGCTAAAGGATTGGTAAAGAGACGAACATAGATCATGAATGCTACAACGACTTCAAATCCAACATTAGGATCATTAGCTACTATAATAGATCCAACTACGCAGACGGCAACATAACCAAAATTACCAATGAACTGCATAATAGGCATCATGAGTCCGGAAAAGAATTGAGATTTCCAGGCGCTATCATATAAGTGCCTGTTGGTTCTTTCAAATTTCTTTGTTTCAATTTCCAAAGCGTTATAGGATTTGACCGCATCGTGTCCAGTATATATTTCTTCAATTTGGCCATTTATTGTTCCTAGATGTCTTTGCTGACGTCTAAACTGTTTTTGAGATTTTGAAATGATAAGAATCATTAAAGCAAAACCAAGCAATGAAGAACCAATAGCTGTTAATGCCATAATCCAGTTAGTATAAAACATCATAATAACACTACCAATCAAAAGGGTTATGCCACTGATGAGTTGACCGATGGAGCCGTTGAGCGATTGTGCTAAAGTATCGATATCATTAGTAAAGCGCGATAATATGTCACCAACTCCTTCTTCATCCAAATATTTTAAAGGAACGACATTTAACTTTGCTGTTAAATCTCTCCGCAAATTGCGACTGGTTTTCCGAGTGTAAGAAGCGAGCAGATAATTTTGCATTGAAGATGTTACAAAACTAAGTGCATAAATGACAACTAAAGTTATTCCGATAGTTGTGACTTTATCCAAATTGAGTGTTGCGGTTGGTAACAGGCTGTTACCAATTTCCTTGGTCAAATCAGAAATGTAATTCGGTCCGCTGACCTGTAAGATTGAACTTAAAATAGATAGAACTAGAGCTATGATGAGTATAGGATAAAAAGGACGAGAATATTTTATTAACTTTTTCAAAGAATTGCCAAAATCATCGGGTCTTTGAACAGCGTTGGTATTCCCACCTGGACCTCCATGTCTTCTTTGATGACGAATGGATTTTTTTGATGAATTAGTTGAGCTCATTTTTAATTTCCTCCTCGGAGAATTGCGATTGAGCAATCTCTAAATATACTTTACATGTCTTTAAAAGATCTTTGTGTTTACCTATGCCGACTATCTTTCCTTCATCTAAAACAATTATTTTGTCGGCGTCTTTAATCGTGCCGATGCGCTGAGCCACAATAAGCTTTGTTGTATCTTTCAAATATTTGTTTAAGTTATCGCGCAATGTCTTATCTGTTCGATAATCTAAAGCCGAGAAAGAATTATCAAAAATAATGATTTCAGGATTGCGGGCTAAGGCACGAGCGATGGACAGACGTTGCTTTTGACCTCCGGATAAATTGTTTCCGTTTTGTTCTACCATGGCTTCATATTGGCCTTCCTTGGTTAAGACAAACTCTTCGGAGCAGGAATATTTGACAGCCTTTTTAATATCTTCCTTGGTTATTTGATGATCCTCAGTTTTTCCGTATGCAACATTTGACGCAATGGTTCCGGCAAAAATAATAGGTTTTTGAGGAACAAAAGCTATTTTATCGGAAAGAGCTGTTATCTTATAATCCTTGATATTATTTCCATCAATTATGATGCTTCCAGTTGTAGCGTCATAATAGCGTGGAATCAAATTGATCAAAGTAGATTTACCTGAACCGGTTGAGCCAATAAAGGCCACTGTTTGTCCTTTTTCAATATCAAAGGTAATATTGTTAAGAACGGCTTCTTCAGCGTTGGGATAGCGATAGGAAACATTGTTAAAAACAATATGACCTTTTTGCTTGGTATTTGCCGTTAAAGTACCATCATTTAAGGATGATTTAGTTGTTAATACCTCAAGCAATCGCTTGGCGGATACTTGGGCTCGGGGCAAAATCATAAATACCATAGTTAACATAATAAAAGCATAAATGACCTGAATAGCATAACTTGAAAAAACAATCATATCCGAAAAGAGATTTATCTTATCTAACAGAGTTGCAGAGTTACTTATCAAGTAGGCTCCAATCCAATATATGGCAAGAGTTAACCCATTCATGATAAGTGAGATATAAGGAAATAGGAAAGCAAAGGTATGACCATTAGCTAACTGTGTATGCATTAACTTATCGTTGACTGTAGCAAATTTTTTCTCTTGATATTTTTCAGCGTTATAGGCCCTTACAACTCTGATACCAGTAATATTTTCTCGGGCGGATGAATTGACATCATCAATTTCTCTTTGAACTCGTTTAAAACGAGGAACAACTAAAGACATAATGACCGATATGAAAATTAATACTAATACAACACTTACTAGGGTAACCATCGACCAAGTAAAGTTATTGCCGAGTATTTTAATAATGGCCCAAACTGCTAAAATTGGAGCTTTAATTATAACTTGAATTCCCATGATTACAGTCATCTGAATCTGAGTGATATCGTTAGTTGAACGGGTAATCAAAGAAGGAATAGAAAATTTATTTATTTCATCCTTGGAAAAGTTAC